>NZ_CP126106.1:5515000-5783869 GCF_030123325.1 Peribacillus simplex
TCCCGTAAAGGTTTCAAAATTGAAAGGTCATATTTGGAATGTTGCTTGAAAAGTTCGGTTTGTATCCCGGAAGACCTGGCCCGCCGGTAAAGTTCACCCTCTTCAAATACACCAAGCAAACATTCCTCTTTATTCAATTGGTTCAGTAAGGACATAATATGAAACATTCCGCCGCCAGTTTCATTACCAGCGTTTAAGTGCAAGATTCTCATCCAGTCCACTCCTTATGTTCAGGAACGCTGTACCGTTTTCCTTAACCGCTTAACCTTTAAAACGAATCTTGGCAGCGCAAGCATCCGTTTCCAGCGCGAAGGTTGCTGGATCAGTCGGTACAACCATTCAAGACGCATCTTTTGCCAGATAACCGGGGCGCGGTTCACCTTTCCCGCAAGGACATCAAAGCTTCCCCCAACTCCCATGAATAACCCCTTATTGAATAGCCCATAGTGCTTGGAAACCCATTTTTCCTGCCTAGGGAACCCCAATGCAGTCAAAATGATGTCCGGTTCAAGATCCGCTATCGACTTAGGCAGGGCATCATCCTTTATATCAATGTAACCATGGTTGTATCCCACCAACTCGAGACCCGGGTATGATTCTTTCACTTTCAGGGCCGCTGCTTCAATCACGCTTTCCTCCGCTCCAAGCAGGTATACCTTCAGCGCTTTTTCATCAGCGACCCGAAATAATTCATTCATCAAGTCGAATCCGGTAATCCGCTCTTGTAAAGGTTGATTTAGCCATTTAGAGGCCATAATAATACCAACGCCATCCGGAGTGATGTAATCAGCCGATATAATGATGTCTTTATAATCCTGATGTTCATTTGCATACTCAACTATTTCCGGATTTGCCGTAACGATAAACGTTTTTTCCTGATTCATCAATCTTGGATAGATCATTCCATTCATGAATTCATTCATATTGCTATCAATGAATGGTATGGATAGTATCTCAACAAACTTCTCTGTCATTTCACTTCAGCCTTTCATATGTACTATACATCTAAAGGGTGGGGTATTATTCAAGAAATTTTTTCATACACATCATAGAACGTGATTTTTGATTCAAAGGTGGTTAATCAATTGAAGTTTATAGAAAAGCAATCGTTACCCATTCTATTTCTGTGCCTGCTCGTCCCATTGGCAGTGCCTCACCCTATCGCCGGTTACATCGCAACGGCGCTGATGCTCATTTTTATCGGTATAAATAAAAAAAACCTGTTATTAATTCTATTCATTTATTTCCCTGCCCGTCCCTTATTGATGGAACTGAATAGCGGCTTAACCTATACAGGTGATCTGGTCATCGTCACCTTATTCATTTCTTTGCTTATTGAAAGATTCAAAAAGAACGAATGGCCATTCTCGAAATATCATTTTACCGCGCCATTTTGGTTGTTTTGTTTAATTGGTGCCGGGGCTGCACTCATGAACGGAGTGGGAATCCTCCCCATCCTATTTGAACTCCGTGCATTGCTTATTACATTCTTGCTTCTTTACATTATCGGTGAATTAAATCTAGAAAGAAAGGATATCTTTCGCTTTTTAAAGGTTATCCTAATATTTACAATCCTACTTTGCCTGCATGGCATGGTGGAGAAAATCTTTTCACGTACAATCCTGCTTCCCCACGCATGGGAAATGTGGAATCTTTCACCAACAAACCGGATGAGGATTTATGGAGCACCTGCCAATCCTAATGTATTTGCCTTATTCTTAAGCATCCAGTTATTCCTTAGTTTCTTTCTATTTCAGTCCCTGAAAAAACATAAATGGATCGTCTTCCTGGCAGCCATCCTGCTTTCCGGAACGTTACTGCTTACCTATTCACGGGGCACGATGATTGCATTCGGGTTCTCGGCGCTTGTCTTTATGATATGGACTAGAAATAAACCATTTCTCAAATATGCTGTAGGAGCATTTTGTCTCGGCCTGCTTCTTATTTATTACCCAGTTTTATTTGCATCAAGTAAAGTGGAGGTATCCGCATCGATTCCTATGGAAAATGTGGTAATTGGCAGCACCCCCTCTCCTGAACACGAACATGCCCTCTCCAATCGTTTTTCAGAAATGTTCTCTGATAAAACACTGCACCAAAGTACGGAATGGGGCCGGTTATATGTCCTAATCAAAGGGATTGAAATTTTCACAGATCACCCGATAATCGGTACCGGTCTAGCAACCTTCGGAGATTCTGCCACACTTTCCTATTCCTCACCAATCTATCAGGAATACCAAATTGGTGAAAGGATGTATACCGATAATCAATATATCCAGATTCTGGTCCAAACTGGTGCACTGGGATTTCTTTCAGTTCTTGCATTCATCTTTTTCACCTTCCGTAAAATCCTGAAATCGGGAAATGGCACTTTAGCAGCGTTCACCATCTGCCTGATGTTGGCCGCATTATTAGCAGGACTTTTCTACAATATTCTCGAAGATAAAACGTTTACGCTGATATTTTATAGTTGTTTGGGAATCTGTTTACAGAAGGACATCATTTTAAAGGATTGAAAATATGCCTACTCTTTCACATGTCATTAAATCGGTCGGGCTCGTCACCATTATTGCAGCCATTGGAAAAGTCCTCGGATTCGGGCGGGAATCGATCATAGCCGCCTATTTCGGGGCATCATCAATGGCAGATGTTTTTTTCGTGGCAAGCCTCATACCGACCATTCTTTTTACGGCTCTCGGCAGCGGTCTTCAGGCCGGCGTTATTCCCATTTACTTGGAAAAGAAAGCGGACAATCCGTTGAAAGCTGATGAATTCATCAGTGTCTTAGGCTCTTTCTTTATGCTGGTAGCCGGAGTCCTGACCATTGCCTGCATGATTTTCATAAAGCCGCTCGTCATGTTGACAGCCCCGGGTTTCTCTAGTTCAGAGCTTGCCCTGACGGAGTCACTGACCCGGATCATGCTGCCAAGTTTACTATTTTTCACGCTTTCATACATGGCGACGGGGGTCCTGAATGCGAATAAGCGTTTCATTCTGCCGGCACTCACTTCAACTGCACAAAACACGGTCATTATAGCAGCCACTGTATGGTTCGCTGCTCCGTTTGGGATTGAAGGATTGGCTTGGGGGTTTTTATTCGGTGCAGCAAGCCAGTTCCTTATTCAATACCCATCATTGAAGAAATACGGAATCCGGCCCATCGTCGCTTTCCTGCCTCATAAAAGGCAGATCGTTCAAACACTGTACACCTTTTATCCAATCATCATCGCCGCTTTAGCGATCCAGTTGAATAGTGTCGTCGATCGGATTATTGCGACTTCGCTCGAAACGGGGAGCGTATCGGCACTGAACTATGCGAATCGCCTGCTGTGGCTGCCATTAAGCATTGTCCTCACGCCGCTGATTACCGTATTGTATCCTTCAATCGTCGAGCGCGCACTTATAGGCTATCAACCTTTCCTTAATTTGACCTTAAAGGGATTGAAGTCGCTATTATTTTTAGCGATTCCGTTCATGGTCGTCATGTTAATCAGCGGAAACAGCTTAATCACTCTCGCTTTCCAACGCGGGGCCTTCGATGCTTCAGCAACCGAGGTGACTTATAGGGCATTCATCTTTTATTCAGCTTGCCTCCCGTTCTTTGCACTGCGGGATTATCTGATGAACGCCTTCTATGCCTTGAAGAAAACGAAGGAGGCCATGTATTCCTGCCTGATTGCCGTATTACTTAACGTCCTGCTCAGCTGGGTCCTATCACGTTATCTAGGCGTCGGCGGAATCGCTTTAGCATCGGGCATTTCCATGTTCCTGCAATCTCTCTATCTTTTCGGCTACCTATGGCTAAAGACAGAAAGAACGGACAAGGCAGCTTTCAGGGATGTTTTTAAGGAAAGCAGCAAGCTTGCGATCATCGGAATCATCATTTACGGACTCGCTCTCTGGATCCATCCGCTTACCACGACGTTGCCCATCATCATGGAATTAGTGATCATCTCGCTGCTGGTATTCGGATTATATCTCGCATTATCCATTCTTTTTAAAGTAAGCAGCCTGCAAGCGATGAAAAAGATCAGATCATCCAAGTAATACATTAGAAGAAGGAGTGCCATTATGAACATTTTAATCACGACGATTTTCAACTACCCTCATGAAGGAGGGCTATCGAGCCATATCACTACGTTAAGAAAGGGTTTAATGTCGCGGGGCCATAATGTGGACATATTATCTTTCTCTCAATTGCCGCCTTTCAAGAGGAAGATGCTCGCCCAGGCTCCAGGATTTTTATTAAATAAAGTAAAACAGGGGAGCGGCCAGCTTTTCAATGACCGGCAACGGCAAAAATTATTGGCTTCATCTATTAAAGCCTTGAAAAAGAACTATGATGTCATTAATGCTCAAGACATTTTCGCAACGCTTGCCTCCATCGAATCCGGGATACCAACGGTGCAAACCGTCCATGGGTATTATTCATTCGAGGCAGTCAGCAGGGGCGCCCTTCTTCCGGATAGTGAAGAAGATTTGATCATTCGGGAGCTGGAAAGAAAAGCTTATCAGACTGCTGCAAAAGTGGTGACGGTCGATCAAAGGATCAAAGACTATATAAATCATTTGGCACATATAGAGGCGGAAACGATCAAGAACTTCATTGACGTGACTGCTTTCAAACCGGAAATGGCAAAGCGGGAGCAAACTCGCCGGGACTTTCAAATACCGCTACATAAAAAGATGCTTTTCGTTCCGAGAAGAATGACGGAAAAGAACGGTGTCATCTACCCGCTCCTTGCCCTGCCGGAGGTGCTGGAAAATCATCATGAAACGGTATTGGTCTATGCAGGTACAGGGGAACAGCGAAGCCGGCTTGAGGAAACGGCAGGCAGGCTCAAAATATCAGATTCCGTACTTTTCCTGGGTTCAGTGCCGTTCGAGAAAATGCATAATCTCTATGAAGCATCGGACATCGTACTCATCCCAAGCGTTCATTCCCACGGGGTGGAAGAAGCGACTTCCATTTCTGCATTAGAAGCGATGAGTTGCCGCTCACCCGTCATTGCAAGCGCAATCGGAGGTTTAAAGGAGATTCTCATTGACGGTGAAGATGGTCTGTTGGTGGAGGAAAAAAATAAGGAAGCACTTGCACAAGCCATCTCCATGCTGCTTAACGACACTGAATATGCAACAAAGTTAGCAGCAAAAGCAAGATATAAAATGGAAAGCGAATACTCCCACCTTTCAGCTGCCGAGCGGTTTGAAAAAGCTTATGATGAAGTGCTTAACTAAAAAAGCAGACCCGAAGCCCGGGTCTGCTTTTCACTTTCATACCAGTGCGGAACTACGCCTTTTCATTTGTTCTTCACGGTATTTCTTCTGTTCTTGTTTAGACATGGCGTTATATTCTTTTAAGAATGCTTCATATTGCGGCATTACTTCGTTCATGGCACCGTATGCCTTTAACTCTCCATATTCAAGCCATAAAGCCTTCTGGCAAAATTTCTTCATCTGACCGATTGAATGGCTGACAAAGAACATCGTTTTGCCTTTTTCCTTAAATTCATTCATTTTCTCCAAACACTTTTCAGCAAAGTTTTTATCCCCGACTGATAAGGCTTCATCAATAATCAGGATATCTGGATCAATATGCACGGAAATGGAAAAACCAAGCCTGGACTTCATGCCGCTTGAGTAGGATTTCACCGGTTGGTCAATGAATTTGCCAAGCTCTGAAAACTCGACGATCTCAGGCTCAAGTTCTTTGATCTGGTTTTTGTCGAATCCGAGCATCAGCATTTTCAGTTCGATATTTTCTCTGCCCGTCAACTGATTATTCAGGCCCGATGAAACGGCAATCAAAGCCGTTTTCCCGTTAGTTTGGACATTTCCGTCCGTGGGTGGGATTATGCCTGCAATAATATTGGACAATGTGGATTTCCCTGAGCCATTGACCCCGACAAATCCTATTACATCACCCTTTTCAGCTTCAAAACTTACATTTCTCAGAGCAAAATACTCTTCCCCATAGCTTTTGGGCAAAAGGAGATCCAATAATTTTTCCGAGTTTTTATTATATAATTTGTATTTTTTCGTTATATCTTTGACTATTACCGATTTTTCCAACTTTTCTCACTTCCAGTTTACTTAAAGTCAACAAAGCGATCTCTAAACCTGACATGCAGCGAGGAACCTATCAAAAACAAGATGATAATGACTGCCCAGAAATAAAGCGTATATTCCCAATGCTCTATCAGATACCATGATTCCCCCAACAACGAAGCCCGATACCCTTCCACAATATAATATAGTGGATTCAGCTTCATGATGTTGACTATAACAGGATGGTCCTTAGCATCCAGTATCCAAAGGATTGGTGTTAAATAAAACAAGATTTTCATTAAGGACACGATGATATTTTGAACGTCACGAATAATGGTTGATAATGTTGAAGAAATTAACCCAAATGAAAATAACAGCAAGACCGTCGCAACAATATAATACGGCAGTTGCAAGATGTAAACTGTGGGGAGGTATCCAGTAAAACCTAATAGGATGATGATGACTCCCAGCAGCATTAAATGCTGATACAACTTGGCAAAAATGACATACGATGGGATGACACTCATCGGAAAGCTCATCTTGGATACCATATTCAGTCGGGAATAGACGGATTTGGACGTTTGGGTTATCGCCGGATTCACAAAGAACCAGACAACGATCCCTGCCATCAGCCATGGAAGGAACTCTTCCCCGCGGTTTAAGATTCCAAAGCCGAATACAAACCAATAAATCGCAATCTGTATCATCGGATTGATGATTTCCCATAGGATTCCCAGGTAGTTATTGCTGTTGGCACTTTTCATCTCATAAACAGATAAACGCCTTACCAAATAAAAACTATTGATTTGTTCTTTTAAAACGGTCAAAGCTGAACTCATAAATTACACAGACCTTCCTAAAAACACTTTTTCTACGACACGGCGTGAAGCCTGGCCATCCTCGAGTGCACAAAACCGCGCGTGAAAATGATTGATATCATTGGTATTTTCATTTTTCATCGTCTTGATACTATCAATGACCGCATCAGATGTTTTGACTAACAAACCAGGTGCACTCTTTTCAAAATCAAAGTAAAACCCGCGAAGCTTGTCCCTGTAATTTTCAATATCATATACATAGAAAAGCATCGGACGCTGTAAATTTGCATAATCAAAGAATACGGATGAATAATCAGTTATTAATAAATCCGAAATAAGATACAAATGACTAATATCCTCGTAACTGGATAAATCATAGGCGAATCCTTGATACGCCGATAAATCCAAGTTCTCTGAAACCAAATAATGAAGACGGAGCAAAATGACATACTCCTCCCCCAATTCCCGTTTCATTCGATCCAGATCCAGTTTTATTTCAAACTTATATTTTCCCTTGCTATAAAACTCATCGTCCCTCCAAGTCGGGGCATATAAAACGATCCTTTTCTCTATTGGTATACCCAACTTCTGTTTCAATGAGTCGATTGTATCACGATTATTCCCATTGTAAAGTATATCATTACGAGGATAACCGGTTTCCAGAATTTTAGAAGAATCAACATGGAAGGCCCGGGCAAAAATTTCACTGGAATAAGCATTCGGTGAAATTAAATAATCCCATTTACTTGATTCGGCATGGAAATTTTCTTTATATTTATCCGTCGTTGTTCCAGGCATATGAACTTCATCCATATCCGCCGCAAGTTTCTTTAATGGAGTACCATGCCACGTTTGCAAATAGATCGTGTGCTTCGGCTTCGGAATCCAAAGCGGGAGCCTGCTGTTCGTTACCCAATAATGGGCTCTTGTCATTTTGAGCAGCCAACTAAATGAAAAACGATTGAGATATGGGATGCCCGCCTCTTCGAAATGAGCTGTATATCTTTTATCTACGCTCCAATACATTTTATATTCCGGATGGTGACTCTGCAAGTATTCATAAATCGCCCGGGGATTGCAGCTATACTGCTTGCCCAAAAAGCTCTCAAAAATAACAAGCTTCCGGTCCACCGGCAATACTGTGCCCGCCATTGCAAAAGCCACTTTATATCCTCTTAAAATAATTGCTTTAACCTTATTTTTAACTAGCGATAGAAAGGAAGGTCTCTTTGAGGTTTGTATTTTTTCATTTGACATATCCGATCTCCCTTTTTATTGAATAATGATAATGGAACCATGCTAATAAATCGAATTAAAAATAAGCTCGCCCAATAGAAGGGAGAGCTTATTTTTGGTGTACTTCTAACAGCTACTCCAAAGACTTTATTGCCAGTCCCAAATTATTTGCCACTGTTGTATAAAACTCCACATTTTTCTTATTATACGTCATCTTATTTTTCAGGATCCTTTTAATATTCACCAATTGATAATCATTGTAGCGAATGAACACCGTAAATAACGACTTTTCCATTTCATCAATTTCATCTAATGAAACAGTGAAATGGCCTCTATTACCTTCTATTTGAACTCCGCAATTGATTTCATTGTCGATTCTTGTCCTATCGCGTATCAATACTGAATTTATGTTATCTATATCATCACCATAAATCTCAAAACTTTGGTGGTAGACATTATCCAGAATATAAGAATCCAGTGCACGGGCAAGCATCGGTATCCTGACAAAGCGATATTCATCTTCCAGAAATGGAAGTTCATAATAAGGCAAACCATCTTTTATATGATATTTTTTATTGGAATCCCGCTTTAACCATTCAAACACCTTAACGAAATCATCAATACGACCCTCCATGAATAATTCAAGTGCTACTTTATAAATAGGTACTTTAAATTCATTCTTGAAGTCATATGACAAGTTTTTCGCAGTTTCGACAGCTTCTCTTAATATTTCAATAAAATCTTCTTTATTCTTGGATTTCACAAAGGTTTGACTGTCGAACGTTTTTACAATATCGTACTCATAAATCCGGTTAAGAGCCACCCTTTTCAATTCAATGGCAATATCCTTGGATTGAATATACTTTATTATGTCAACATCCGCTTTTCTTTTGTCTAACATATTCGTAACACGTGTTAAAGAAGATGAGTTTTCCGAAGTTCTATTGACATAATAAATAGGCTTTTTAGTAGTTGATACAGCTCTGACTTTAAAGAAAACATCAGTAAAAAACCATTTATCTTCACCGAATTTCATATCCGGAAAACCAATTTCATTTTCTTTAACCATATGCAGATTCATCATCCTGGCCGTTGGTCCCATATGATAAAAAAAGTGCGGAACATCCATCGGGGTGATGCTTCTTCTTTCTTTAATTGAAGCAAACTCCCCGATCACACTCTCTGACTCAGATTCGACTTTTACCGTTTTGCCCACTACATAATCATCACCGGTTTCCTCCAGGATGTTATAGAGGCTTTCAAGTCCATCATGGGCAAGCCAGTCATCCGCATCTAAAAAAGTGATATATTTGGATGTCCCCAATTCTATTCCAATGTTTCTCGGGGTCCCAGGTGACCCATTATTTCCTTGAAGGGTAACGGAACAGATATTTTTATATTTAGCTGTATACTCTTGAATGATTTTATTGGTGCCATCAGTCGAACAATCATCAATGATGATATATTCAATCTGTTCTATGCCCATGGTTTGATTGATCACTGATTCAATCGTTTTCCTGATGAATTTTTCAGCATTATATGCAGCAGTGACTACAGTGACTTTTTTTCCTTTTCCTAAAAATTTATTCCTTAAGCTTACAGGATTATTTTTTATTGGGATATTACTCTTTAAAAGTTCCCTCGCTTTTTGACGCACCAAGAAATTCATACTATTCCTCTCCTTTTATATCTAGAGGTAACATAGATGTTTTGACCAGGCAGCCAATTTACCAGTTACTTAAAAGCAACAATACCCTTTATTTAAGGAATCAATCATTAAAAAATTTATCCACGATTCTCTGTGTAGCTTTACCGTCCTCTATCCCACAATACTTCTCTCTAAATAAACCATATCTCTCTTTATATTGCATGTTTATTTTATCAATATTGGTAATAGTTTCGATAATCTCCTCGGTTGTTTTTAAAAATGGACCGGGTGCTTCCTTTTCAAAATCCATATAGAATCCACGGATGTTATCTCTGTAATCTTCCAGATCATACGTGTAATACAAAATCGGCCGAGCGGTATTAGCAAAATCGAACATTACTGAAGAATAATCCGTAATCAATATATCGGAAATCAGGTAAAGTTCCTGAATATCTGAATAATTGGATACGTTTATCACGAAATCCTCAAATTCGCCCGGGATGCTGAGATTATTACTTATAACAACATGCATCCTTAACAACAGGATATATTCATCCCCTAATTCTTCCTTCATTCTTTCCAAATCAAATTTCAGTTCGAAAATAAATTTATTGTTTTTCGATGTTTGATTATCCCGGAATGTAGGAGCATATAAGATGACTTTTTTTCCTTTTGGTATCTTCAGTTTTTCCATCACCGACTTGGCAATTATTGAAGAATCTTCCCTGTAAAACAAATCATTTCTTGGATATCCCGTTTCCAATATTTTGCCCTCATATTTGAAAGCACTCCTGAAGGCCGTGGATGCGTATGGACTTGGTGATATTAAATAATCCCAAGTTCTCGTTGCACCATGCACTCGATTTAAGTACCCATCGTCTCTTCCTTGGATATTGTCTATATCAAATAGCATTTTTTTCAAAGGGGTACCATGCCAAGTCTGAATATAAGTCGTTTCCTTCCTTTTACTTAGATAGGTAGGGAAGTTTTGATTATTTATCCAATAACCTGCCTTGGCCAAATAATAATAGTATTCCGGACTTAAGCGTTTTATCAGCTTCGTATTCTTTCCTTTTATCGGTAAATTACCATTATACACCCAAACTTTTTTATATTTATTATCCCTTTTGACCAATTCTTCATAGATATACTTGGGGCTATCGGCGAATTGCTTCCCTATCCCGCTTTCAAAAAGAATTAGGTTCCGGTCAACCGGGATAACCTTGGACATGATTTTATAAACTTTTTTCATGACAGGGAAATATTGATCACTTTTCCTAAACCGGTTCAAAATGAGTTTGGACATCGGATGGTTATATAATTTAGTTAGTGAATTTTGATCTTTTTCTGCGTTTTGAATCACTTCGAATATCCTTGAATTAGAATGGACATCACGATATTTAATAAAACGGTTGGCCTTGTCCATATACTTCTTCTTCATGACAAAATCAGTATTGGCATATTCGGCTAATACACCTAGCAATTCATCCAATTCATCAACGATTTCACCCGGAAGATCGTTATCCAAATCCAAATGTGACGGTCTTTTCCCTATGAAACGATCTCTATCAAATTGATAGTAAATGACCGGTTTATGGAGGAAACTAAAGTCAAAAGCTACACTTGAATAGTCCGTAATCATAATCGCACTTTCCTTGATTAATCTTTGGACATCCACTTCACCCTGACTAATTACCCTAACTGGGGCATCCTTAAAATAAGACGTGAATTTCTGCATATTAGGGTGAAGGCAAAAAATGATTTCAAACCCACTGTTTTTTGATAAATCATGTAATGCCGGGTGATTCACTAATTTCTGATACCTTTCAAAATATTCGCTTTCCAAAAATATTTCATCGGAAGTAATCCAATCTCTCCATGTCGGAATGATCAATAATTGCCGCTTTGTTGAAACATCATCCTTAAACAGCGAGTCGAATCTTGAAAGTCCCGTCGCGAATACTTCTTTTTCGTTGTAACCAAAATCAGTTACAATCATATCCTTTTCGAAGTCTGAACTTACCAAGAAAACATCCGTACTAAAACCGGAAACTGCATTTTTCCCGTAGTTTGCCACCATATTCTTAGTGCCCATAACACCATGTTGAAGAAAAACCTTAACTCCCTTAACACGATTTTTAAATTCAGATGTCCTTAAAGGATATAAATAATCCGGGTGATGTGATGAAATGATACGTGTCGATTCCATCGTCTTTTTAATATGATCCTTTGACTTGAAATAAAGTACATTTCCAAAGGGCTCGACGTTCTTGGCTTCCACGGAATTTTCTTCTATTACATAATACACTTCTTTTTCTGGATGATTTTCCCTCATATATTTAAAAAAGTGATATCCGGTATCCTGGGCTTTATACGTTCTTTCTCCAACTAGCCAAACATCCTTTTTCTTTTTAAATAAAGCCAGGAATCTCCTCCACCCCATCATCCTTTTTAAATATCGATAACTTTCTGTAGAGAAGTTAAACACTTCCAAAGATAAATTGGATGCTTTAAAGGTATAGTAAGGATTGACGATAGCAACTCCATCATTCGAGCTGACATCAGTCTTTTTAGTAAATAATTTAGTTCTGGTGGTTGGTCTTCCGACGCGTACCATTTTCGGCTCTTCCTGATCATGTAAATGTAGTTTCATGTAAATGTCATATACATCATCTTCCAAATCCGCACTGACTAATTGTTCCAGATCCAATCCCAAATCATATATATAACGATTCAGTCCATATTTCTTAATACTCATTTCCTCATTATGAATAAAAGATATATTTGCCAGATATTCTTTGCCGCTTTGCCTTCCTCTTACAAGTCCATCACCTTTTATGATTCTTGAATGCTTGGTGAAAATTTGACCATTAATTTGCATGGTTTTCGACTTGTTTTTAATTTTTTCAATTTGAGACTTAATCGAAATTTTAGGAGCCATATTGAAGTAAAGAGATAAATTCCCTTTATTCGTTATAGAGAATACACTTTGTTTATCTTCATAGGTGTAAATACTCAAATTGTTCGCGTACGTTTCCTGAAAACGCCCGAGACGAATTGGATATTCGATATGAACCTGTTCGTTCACTTCTACATATTCAGCTTTATGTTCAATACTGAGTATCGCTTTTTTGCTCAGCTTTTCGATCGGAACGGCAACCTTTATATAACAGTCATAAACAGTCGGTTCATCATCTTCTAATTTCCGCATTAAATCTTTCATATCTACTTTAAACTCAAATTTAGATGAGCTCACTGATTCAGCTATTTTTATTTTTTGATCTTCGTTTTCCCTAGAATATAGCCATAGTTCTTTTGCGCAATAATGTTCTATTGAAAATTGCCCTTTTATCAACAGCGTATTTTCCTCTTGCACAATGGTCAGAACTTGTTTCAGCTTAATTTTAGGAGCTTTTTTTGCTTTCCCTTTTCCAAGAAGCTTTTTAATCATTTTAGACCACCTATAACAAATTATTATTTAAATAAAAATGAATCATTCTTTGTACTTTAAAATCATAAACTTTTTTCGGTTTTTCCTCAATATCATTAAACAGACGGGTAAACCACCTATAAATTACCTTTAATTCCTCCGATAAACAAAAAAGACAATATTGGTTAATGCAATGTCGAAAACGAACATACTAAAACTAAAAACATTTCGTAAATATGAACGTTCTTCCATGTTGCCAGAATGGAAAGGGAATAGCAAAAACATGTCTCTTAATTGCAAAAAAGTCTTCTAAACATCAAAGTGAACGCTTTCAAAACAAGCCAACTGTTTATATTAATTGGGTTATTAAATGTGAAGCGATAGATTGATGGCCTATACATGACCCATCCACTATAAACAGGGATTTATGATGCTCCACTAGTTGTTCTCTCCTAAACGTGGTAAAATTGTGAATGGCTTATTCTGAATGCAGCATGAATAATGAAATCTTTCTTATTATATTTGATAAAATTATTTTTAAATACCATTCAGTCATACACCAGGCATTTCTATAGATACTTTATTATGCCCTACAGAGTAAGACAAATTAGTCAACATTTTATTTTAGCTTAAAAAATAATATTTACAATAATCATCAATGTAAAAAAATGTGGTTTATTTGTAAAAAAATTGTGGTTTATTTGTAAAGCTATTAAGTTATAATTAGTTAGAGAAAGTCATTGCCTGAAAATATAAGAAAACAAGAAGCGGGAATGAAATGCTAGTTTCCTGTTTTATTGTTCCATTTCATATTCTAATAGACCAAATATATATTAATTTGATTGAATAACAGTTTAAGAGTCTTAAAGGAGGAATAAAAATGAAGAAAGTAATCACTTACGGAACCTTTGATTTGCTTCATTGGGGCCATATCAATCTATTAAAACGCGCTAAAGATTTAGGGGATTATCTGATCGTTGCCATTTCAACGGATGAATTCAATGCTTTAAAAGATAAAAAAGCTTATCATAGCTTTGAAAACAGAAAAATGATCCTTGAATCAATCCGTTATGTGGATGAAGTTATACCTGAAGACAATTGGGAACAAAAGAGGGAAGACATCGTTCGTGAAGGTGTGGATATTTTTGTAATGGGTGATGACTGGAAAGGCCAATTCGATGAATTATCCGAAGTTTGTGAAGTGGTCTACCTTCCAAGAACGATCGGCATTTCGACTTCCCAAATTAAAGATGACCTTTTACAAGTTACAAATGGCTAAAGAATTCGCGATAGGGATTTATCTTTTTTGTTTCAAAGTTTTATTCTCTATCTTTAAGCTTTTCCCTTTATATGACAAAACGACCTTTGTCACATCATTCGGGGACAATTGCCAATATATCGCAGATGAAATGGACAAGCAGGACATTTCCGTTCAAAAAGTTTTTTTAATGAAATCGAGCAGTTCTATACAAGTTAAGGACGATGGTGAAACCATCGTCCTTCCGTTTGAATCAAAAAATATCATTGCCATGATCCGATCGATTTATCATCTGGCTACATCAAAATGGATCATCATCGATAATTATTTTGGCTTTCTTTCAGCTATTGCATTCAAGGAGCAAGTGACATGTGTTCAAGTGTGGCATGCGGCAGGTGCCGTTAAGCAATTCGGGGCAAAAGACCCTTCCATTCAAAACCGTTCCGCCGGAGCAAGGAAAAGATTTTTAGAGGTATATAAAAAATTTGATTATGTTACGGCAGGTTCAGAGATGATGGCCGGGATTTATCAAGAGAGTTTTCAACTGCCGGCATCCCATATCCTAAGGACCGGAATACCTCGGACCGATTTCTTTTTTAATGATGAATCAAAAAGGACTGCCCGTAATGCTTTGCTGGCCAAGTATCCAGAACTTGAGCATAAGAAAATCATGTTATATGCCCCTACATTTCGTAATGACGGCTTGAACGACGGAGAGATTGCCCTTGATTTGGATTTGCTCCATAAGGAACTTCAGGGCGAAAATTATGCGTTATTACTAAAACTGCATCCAGCTGTAAAAGCAGAGCATGATTTACAAGATAAATTCCCGGAATTCATTTACCCTGTCAATAGTGAATTTCATGTTAATCAACTGCTGATCAGTACCGATCTACTAATAACCGATTACTCATCGATACCATTTGAATTCTCTTTTTTGGGAAGACCCATGATATTCTTTGCATATGACTTGGAAAAGTATGTGCAGGAACGGGGATTCTGGGAGGATTACTCATCTTCCATGCCCGGACCCGTGGTATCCACCACAGAAGGGCTCTTAAGGGAAATCCGTACCGCCGATCACTCATTAATGGAGATCGCTTCCTTTAACCAAAAATGGAATGAATACTCAACGGGAAATTCAAGCAGGAATTTAGTTGATTTCCTTTTTAAATAAAACCACCCACTTCGTAAAACGAAGTGGGTTTTCATTTTTTCAATAACACCTCAATGAAAATGCACACCCAAAAAACAGGGACATTTTTACAGCAAATGACACGTGGAAAAACGAAACCCCACAATGTGAAAAAAGACTCACAATATAGAAAATATTGTAGATTGCAATACTCAAACCCCTCCAATATAAACCAGTAAAATACTACTATTTTCCTCTCGTAACAAAAATGTAATATAATTATTCCCATTTAATTTGCTAGAATAGGGAAAAAGACATATTAGAGGTGGAATACCGTGAAAAAAAGTGTTGTCGCATTTTCGACATTAGCCATTCTTTCTTCGACTTTTGTTTCTCCTGCCCTTGCCGGTACATATACAGTCAAAAGCGGTGATAATTTAAGTAAAATCGCCCAGAAGCATAATACGACGGTAAAAGACTTAAAACAGCTTAATAACCTAAAATCAGACTTTTTGAGAATCAATCAGAAATTAATTACACCCAACTCCACAACGACATCCAATGCTTCTTCTGTTTCCGTGAAAAAAACAAAGAAAACCACATATACCATCGTTTCAGGTGATACCTTAACCAGGATAGCAAACAAGCATGACCTTACCCTTGCTGAATTGATGAAAATGAATAACTTAAAATCCGATAGAATTTATGCAGGCGCCAAACTTATCGTATCCAAATCAACCACCACCACTACCATAGATTTACCCGGCAGCTCCAAACCATCCAATGTGACACAGACCCCAGCCAATTCGTCTACTTACATAGTGGTAAAAGGTGATACTCTTTCCAAGATTGCCGGAAAAACCAACTTGACCGTAGCCCAGCTTAAATCAATCAACTCCTTAAAGTCCGATTTAATCAGAGTGGGACAAAGACTAAAATTAAGTAAATCGGCAAGCACTGCCCCTGCAGATAATAACGATGCCGGAAAAGTGGAAGCCCCAAGTGCGGGGAACAAAGTGGTCAAGCTCGTTTCCGAAGCCAAGAAATTAGTCGGTACACCATATTCGTGGGCGGGTGCCTCCCCATCAGGTTTCGATTGCAGCGGGTTTATTTACTATACGTTCAAAAAGGCCGGGTATGATATTCCCAGGCTTTCATCTTCCACATATTATGATATGGGTAAAAAAGTCACTTCACCGAAAAGCGGCGATCTTATCTTCTTTGCAACTGGTTCCAATAAATCAGTGGTAAGCCATATGGGAATCTACTTGGGCGGCGGGGAATTCATCCATGCCTCATCAAGTAAGGGAGTAACAATCAGTGCTACTTCAAACTCTTATTTCAAAAGTAAAATCATCGGTTATAGAAGTTTATAAGATTTTCTTGCCAGACTTTCCTCTTAAGTCTGGCAATTTCATGTAAAAGAATGATAGTTTACGAAACATTCGAATGATTTGCCAACGAAGGAATTCGGTTTCTCTAGAATCCTTCGTTTTTTTTGGATAAAAAAAGGAAAATATGCACTCTAAGTACAAAAAGAAACTATTCTATTTTTGACAAAAAAAAGGTATAGTTAAAAATACCGACTAGGTACTTTTTCACACCTTCCATTTTGTGGGATGGTTAAGGGAGGAATATTAAATGAGATCCGAACATAAAAAAAAGAAAAAGAAACGCAAAACGTTTAAAATAATCGGCTTCACCCTTCTTATCCTTTTCATCGGCGCAGGTGTTTATGGCGCTTCAGTTTATCAATCATTAGCAGGTGCGATCAGCACCATGCAGGGTACGGCCCATAAAACGGATAAACGAGTAGAGGACATCAAGTTCAAAAGCAAAGATCCATTTTCATTACTAATTCTTGGTGTGGATGAAAGAAAAAATGACTCAGGCCGATCAGATACGATGATTGTCATGACGGTTAATCCTAAAAAGGAATCGATTGAGTTATTGAGTTTACCGAGAGATACGCGTACAGAAATCATCGGTAAAGGTACAACAGATAAAATGAACCATGCCTATGCATATGGCGGAGTTGCCATGTCGATAAATACAGTGGAAGCCTATTTGGATATTCCGATTGATTATTACGTCAAAATGAATATGGAAGGCTTTCAGGATATTGTGAATGCTGTTGGTGGTGTCACAGTCGATAATGATATGGACCTTGCCTATAAAGGATATACCTTCAACAAAGGCACAATCGACTTAGATGGTAAAGAGGCCTTGATTTATTCCCGAATCCGTAAGGAAGATCCCCGCGGGGATTATGGACGGCAAATGCGGCAACGCCAGGTTATCCAAGCTGTCATGAAAAAAGGGGCAAGCCTATCAACACTTACCAATTATGACGATATATTCGAAGCTCTAGGTAAAAACGTGGAAACCAATTTAACTTTCAATGAAATGTTAAGTATCCAAAATAACTACAAATCATCCCTCAAAAATATTGAACAATATACACTTGAAGGTGACAATCAACGGGTAAATGGCGTTTGGTACAACATCGTTCCAGAAGATACAAAGCTTGAAGCCCAAAATCGTGTGAAAGCACATCTAGGATTATAATGGATGGAGGATGGCTATTATCAGTCATCCTCTTTTTTTGCCTTTTTCTCAATTTGTTTAAAGTAATCGGAGCGTATCACTTGATCACTCAGATTTATCTCCTTTTGGTCTTCTGATGAAAATCCATCGACCTTGCCTTCCCCATTTATTTTCATTTGGGAACCATAATCCCCTTTCAATATCAAAGCATCTCCCTCTTCGCCATTCAGCATGCTCTCTCCAAAGTATGAAGAACTCTTAATATTGAACAGATCATATAGAGTTGGCAGAATATCGATTTGGCCCGCTACCTTTTCAACCGTTCTTCCTTCCATATCCTCCTGATAAATGATCACGGGGATGGGCATATATTTTTCAATCCACTCTTCATCGCTAATTTTACTGCCGTAATATGCTTCAACCTCGTGTTTATCCTTTAAAAATAGACCATCATGATCTCCGTATATCACAATCACGCTGTCTTTCAATTTCCCGTCATCCTTCAACTTCTTTATGAAATCCCCAATGGCAGAATCTGTATAATGAATGGCTTCAAAATATTGGGTCAGGTAACTGTTTTCTTTTCCAACTTCAGGCTTCAATGTTATCTGTTCTTCCGGCAGTGAAAAAGGTACATGGCTAGTCAAAGTAACGAAAAAGGCGTAATAGGGATTCCGTTTATCTTTTAAGAAATCATAGCTTTGATTGAAGAAACTGCGGTCCCCCAAGCCCATCGAAATCATCTCATCCTGCTTCATATCCTCTATGGAAAGATAGTCATCAAACCCTAGCGAGGGATATGCATGCTGCCTATTCCAAAAGTCTTCTTCATCTCCGTGGAAAGCAAAACTTTGATAATCCGACTTCTTTAATTCCTTAGCAAGGCCCGGAAAATCATTATAAGGGAATCGAAAAAAGGTCGCACCTTGCTTTAAAGGAAATAGTCCGGTATTCACGATAAGCTCTCCGTCAGATGAATTTCCAAATACCGTCTGTGGATATACATTCGGGAAGTACAGCCCCCCTTTCGCCAGTTCATTCATGAATGGCGTGACCTCCTGCCCGGCACTGCTTTGAAATAGCGGAAACGACTGTAAGGATTCCACCTGGATGATAATGAGGTTCTTCCCCTCCAAGGATCCGGAATGGACATTTTCCTTTCTTTTCTTTTTATTGAAGTAATCAGAAACGGCCTTCTTTTCTTCCGAGGACATCCCATGCCTTCCCGAGTCAGAAAAATAGGCATATGTATCCAATGCGTGATGACCGATAGGGCCCCAGTTGCGCAAGAAGGTATTCGCCTCATAACGCCGGGTTATATCTACTTTGTCGATAAAGATATTCTTGACCGGCTTTAATCCTGCTATCATCAGGAATATTACGGCCGGCACTAGTGCCATATGCTTGAGGGGGTATTTTTTCTTCACATATGATTCAGCAATTGGGATGACTACCAGAAGAAAGATTGCATCCTTCATTTCCATCATACTGAATATACTTTCACCTAGCCCATTCAGATTGCTTTTTTGCATCCACATATAGGAAGTTATAGGTGTCGAATAATAACGATAAAACCAGATGTCCCCAAGGAAAAAGGCCATGATTGAAAGAAGGGAAACTGAAAAAATGATGCCTTTTACGATTCGATTCGTTATCCATTCCTTCAGATAAACAATAAAACCGGCAACACCGATGATTATGGTAATGATCCCAATAGAAAGATCGTTACCCATCCTATCATTCGTATAAATGAAAAGTATGGCCACGATTGAAAATGACAATATCTCAAATAGCCTCTCCTTCAATCGTTGATTCAGGTTATTCCTCATGCTCCTGCCACTTTCCTCTTCATTATTTCCAAGCCTTAGTTAAGCCTGATTGCGGAAGATTACTTATAAATATTACTTAGCGTTGCCATTTATGAGAAAATGCACACCGAAAACGGCATAAATATTTAATGACCACCCTTATAAACAAATAGCCCTCATCACTAAAAGGATGAGGGCTTTGCTTTGGCACTCCGGCAAAAAAGCTGCAGATTGCCGCTAGACTCATGCGGTTGTTTTCCTACTTTCTCTTCCATTCAAAGGCAATCTTCCAACCTTCATCAGGAACCGATTCCGCCAACATATCTCCTTCCTCGAATAAGAAACGCCATGGCATGCTTGAAAGTGCTGGAATCTCACCAAGCTCTGAAAGATCAAATGTCTTTTTTGCGAGGAATTTTCCATCTCCATCAACTAACAGTAAATCCACGATATCAAACCTGACAGCTTTCTCTATTGAATTTCGTAGAAAAGCCACTATGATTACATCATCTTCCACCCTGTTCAGCTTGATGCCGGATATTGAAATTTGGTTCGGTTTTAATGCTGGCAGCCTTTGATGGTGGAATTTATATACATATTCCTCTTGCTTGGAAATTTCCCAGCCTTCGTGAAACATCAGGGCAGTATGAACGGTATCATCCTGATTTAATAACTCATGTACATCTAAAGCTGCATTATCCCTTTTTCCAAATGAACTCATCGTTCCTCACCCTCCTCCAAAGCAGTTGCATCTTCCTGATTGCTATTCATATATTCCATAAAACGGATGCTTATCTCCGTCTCAATTTTACTTAATAGAAGGTTGAATTGACTGAGAGCCGCTTTTTCAAATAATGTATATGGGTCCTGCTGACCATATCCGCTTAAACCAATGCCTTCTTTCACACTGTTCATTTCATCTAAATGGTTCATCCAATTTGTATCGATATGCTGCAGCATGAAAGCACGCAACTGGTTTCCCCATTCTGCATCGTTTTGAAAGGTCATCAGCCTCAGCCTCGATTCCAATTCACCTAAAGCATCCAACGCTTTTCCTTCAATTTGGCCTTCTAAATCCTGAAAATCACTTGCCTGCCAACCTAACGAAAGGAAGACAAGGGAAAGCTCTTCAATATAGGCAGAGGGATCAGGTTCCACCATATGTTCAGGATAATATTTCACTGTAAGCCGAGTAATGTATTTTTCGATATATTCAAGTAAAATGGCCGACATCCGTCCAGGCTCCATATCAAGGATCCGATCTCTCATTGCATAGATGATTTTACTCTGCTCATTTAATGCATGTTCTAACTTCAATAAATGGTAACGGCTTGATTGATGCATCTGCTCTACCGTTTCCTGAACCATTTTAACGAATTTATCGGGTGCAGTGCCCAGCACCAATCCATTTTCATCCGTTTTGATTTTCTTGATATAACGCTTGATTTCTTCTTCATCATAGTAATCAAACAAATCATCTTCCAAAGAAATGATGAATTGGGTTGAACCGGGATCACCCTGCCGTCCGGAACGTCCTCTTAGCTGCATATCGATCCGACGGCTTTCGTGTCGCTCCGTACCGATAATATGGAGGCCGCCCAGTTCCTTGACATCTTTCGCAAGTAATATATCCGTTCCTCTCCCAGCCATGTTCGTAGCCAGCATCACTTGATTTTTTTGCCCGGCATTCGCTATGATTTCCGCTTCATCCTCTTCCGTCTTCGCATTAAGGATTTGATGTTTGATTTTCCCCTTCTCTAGTTGAACCGAAATTTTTTCAGATTGCTCAATGGAGATCGTCCCGATCAGAATAGGTCTGCCTCCATCATGAATCCGTTTTACTTCCGTGACGATTTTGTTGATCTTACTGGTTTCATCTTTATAAATCATATCAACCTCATCAACTCGAATGATGGGCTCATTAGTTGGAATTTCAATGACGGGGAGTTGATATATTTCCTGGAATTCTGACTTTGATGGCATTGCACTGCCTGTCATCCCCGACATTGAGTGATATAATCGAAAATAATTTTGGACGGTGATCATGGCCTGTGTTTCATTCTCTTCGGAAATCTCCAAGCCCTCTTTTGCCTCAATTGCTTGATGAAGCCCATCACTGAAGCTTCTCCCTTCCATCACCCGGCCTGTGAATTTATCGATGATAGCAACCTTTCCATCGATGACAATATAGTCCACATCCAATTTCATGATCGCATGGGCTTTTAGCGCCTGTGTAACATTATGTAATAACTCTTGATGCTCCATTCCATACAGATTGTCGATACCAAAGGCCTCTTCAATCTTGGAAGCCCCTTGATCCGTAAAAAAGGCAGACCTTGACTCGCTGAAAATCTCGTAATCATCATTGTCTATAAATGTCTTCATGATTTGTGCCGTGATCTGGTGAAGCTCGGTTCCGTCGCTTGCCCGGTCCGCAATGATCAATGGTGTCCTCGCTTCATCAATCAAGATGCTGTCAATCTCATCGACGATGGCAAATTGATGTCCTCTCTGAACCTTTTCTTCTTTTCGGTAAACCATATTATCTCGCAAATAATCAAAACCGAACTCTGTTGCCGTTCCATACGTGATATCTGCCGCATACGCTTCACGTTTTGCTGAAGGCCCCATTTGGGAAAGGTTCAAGCCAACCGTCAATCCTAGAAATTCATGAACTTGTCCCATTAACTCCATATCGCGTCTGGCCAAATATTCATTGGCCGTAATGATATGGACACCATTACCGTACAGTGCATGTAAATAGCTAGGCAAAGTAGAGACAAGCGTCTTCCCCTCGCCCGTATTCATTTGTGCGATGCCCCCTTCACTCAGGACAAAACCGCCTGCAATCTGAACATCATGGTGCCTAAGATTCAATACTCGTTTAGAAGCCTCCCTCACGACCGCAAAGGCTTCGGCTTGTATATCCATTATATTGTCACCAGCATCCAATACGCTTTTAAATCTATCCTTCATTCCGCTTAATTCCAGATCTGAATAACTTTCATATTTTCCCTCTAGCCGATTCACATCTTCTACCAACTTATAAATTCTCTTTAAGTCTTTAGAACCTTCTTTGAAGAACTTTTTCATACTGGATAGCATAGGGTTTTCTCTCCTATTAATTCAATTGAACTTTAGTGAAATTATATCAGTTAAATATTTACTGTTTATTAATTATCACCTTCATATTGTAATTATATAGAAATTCTTTCTTTTTTTGAAAGATAAATTACGTAAAAGGCGGCTGTATGCCCTTCCATTAAAAACGCTAAAAAGATTAGCTTCATCCTGAATATCAGGGAGGGGTTTTTTTATCGATTTAAACAAATAATAGGAAGACTTTCACCCAATGGAGGATTACTGATGAATAAGACAAGCAGAAAAATCATTCATAAACTTGCACAACCGCAACACTTTGGATTATTCGTTCTTATAATTTGCTTTATTTACATGAGCTCCCCTATTCAAGCAGAGACAAAAAACACCCCCAAGAATGTCATATTGCTGATTGGCGACGGCATGGGGGTAGGGGCCATAGAGATTGCCCGGCAATTGGAATATGGAAAGACAGGCGTTCTACATTTGGAACAACTGGAGCATGTTGCCCTGATGCGCACCTATTCCGCCGATAACTTCGTCACTGACTCTGCAGCAGGAGGGTCCGCGATTGCCACTGGTATAAAAACCAACAATGAATCAATCGGTGTCGATGCCAATGGTTCCGAGGTGGATAGTATATTGGATGCATTTCAGAACAATGGAAAAAAAGTGGGGATCATCTCAACCAATATGGTAGTCGATGCCACGCCCGCTGCCTTTGGCGCAAGTGTTCCTAACCGCTGGACAGGAGGCGCAAATATCGCGAGGCAGCTATTTGATAACCGGATCGACGTCATTCTCGGCGGAGGTGCCAGCTATTTCGAGGCGGATAAGCAAAATGGCGAGGATTTAATCGCTAAATTTAAACAAGCTGGCTATGGGATCACGACGACGAAAGAAGAACTTAGTTCCATTAATAAACCGGAAAAACTTTTAGGGTTATTTCACCCAACCTATATGAATTTTAAACTGGATAAAGAAGTATTACATTCTCAAGAGCCATCCCTGCCCGAAATGACATCCAAAGCGATGGATATTTTATCAAGAGGTAATAAAGGATTCTTCTTGATGGCCGAAGGAGCGCGTATTGACCATATGGAGCATGCAGCCGATATCACTGGAATATGGAAAGAAACGATCGAATTTGACCAAACCGTGAAAGAGGTTGTAAATTGGGCGAAAAATCGAAATGATACATTGATTGTTGTACTTGCAGACCACGAAACAATGGGGACCTCCGCTTCTGAAACAATGGATATCACTGCATTGAAAAAAATCAAGGTTTCATCTGAATATATGTCCAAACAGCTTACATTCGATAAAAACAATGAAATCAATCCAGAAAGTGTCGTTTCCACATTCAAGAAGTATGCACATATATCCCTTACGGATCAGGAAGTCGACCAATTCATCGATAACGTAAGAAATAATAGAACGCTTGTCTATCCACAACATCAAATCGATTGGGAAATCGGAAGCACCATCGCCAGGCACCATAAGGCGGGTGTAGCTGATCGAAGCATACGGGCGGCCAGTTCCACAGGAGGGCACACAGCCAATATGATTCCCGTTTTCGCCTCGGGTCCAGGCAGTGAAGCCTTCGATGGAGTCATTGAAAATACGGATATTTCTAAAATCATCACAAAAGCCGCCGGCGTTCCCTTCACACCCGGTCAGCATAAAACAAAAGAGGAATGACTACATTCATTCCTCTTTTAAAATTCTAACTCACTTTAACTCGATTTTTTCGGCATTCATTTCTATTGTGGTCCGTTAACACGAAGTTTTGGGGCATTTACTCACGAAATTGTGCGATATCACAGAGTTTAGTGCATTTACTCATGAGTTTGGTGCGTTTACTCGTGAATTTGGTGCGTTTACTCGTGAATTTGCTCCTTTTACTCGTGAGTTTGGCGCATTTACTCGTGAATTTGCTCCTTTTACTCGTGAGTTTGGCGCGTTTACTCGTGAATTTGCTCCTTACTCGTGAGTTTGACGAAGAGCCTTAATGCCATTTATTAAAAACAAAAAAAGACGCCATAATTGACGTCCTATTCATTCATTTTTTTACATGTTTTTTTAATACATACCCAATTCGGCTTCCCTTTTTCACTTTATACCATTCATCTTGTTGAGCCAGGATCGTTACGGCTTGGTCCCTGTATAGATTCCCAACCGTTTCAGAAGATGCATTTTTATTTTCTTTAATATATAATTCGCTTGCTGTCACTATTCCCGTGGTCTTCCTAATGGAGACTTTCGTTGAAATGGATTTCTGGTTGTCACTCTTATCCTTAGCGGAGATTGTCACCGTAAACATCCCGTTGGACATATTTTTGAAATCCCAGGTTGCCGAGTGCCTGCCTTTATTGAACTGCCTTTCAGAAAGGATGCCAACAACCTTACCTTTACTGTTCTTGATTTCCACTGTTACATCAGCGTTTTCATTAATTGTATAGGTTATGTTCGCTTTCTCGGTACTATAATCACCAGATGTATTGACATCGGTGATTTTCGGTGCCGACGTATCTTTACTGATCTTAATCGCCATTGTGGCCAAACCTTCATTCCCGCTTCGGTCCATTGCTGATATTTCCGCTTCATATGTACCGTTACTTACCGTTTTTGTGTTCCAGATTGCTGAATGGGTACCCTTTTTCATTGTTTGGTCACGGACTGGGGTAGCTAAGGCTTTCCCTTTACTATCTTTAATCGTGAGTGTTACTACAGCATCTTCTTTTAAGGAGTATGTGACTCCAACCTCACCATTAGAATGATCCGTCTCCGCTTTCATGTTTACTGAATTCGGCTCCGACTTTACGACAAGTTCCGTTTTAGATCCAGCACCTGGTCCATATTCCTTTTCTATAGTTGTGTCAGGATAATAAAACCCCAAAATCTCTTGATATGATTGGCCTGCTTCCGCTCTGTTTTTCGCTCCAAACTGACTTAGTCCGACACCATGCCCATATCCTGATCCTTCAATAGAGATTTTGGAAGGATCGGTAGATGAATGGTCAACCAAATAACTTTTCATCACCTCTTGTCCCACCATGCCCCTGATTTTGGAAGCCGCTACATTAGTAAGCTTAACCGTTTGCTGCAAAAGTTTCCCCCTGTCATCAACGAGACCCCTTACATAGAAATTCAGTTGGATGGAGCCCTTCGTTACACGGCCTCCCGTTTTTTCATCTGTAAATGTTAACAAGGGAACCTCCGTTATTTTAATATCTTTATTCGCATATCCATTGTTCTTCAGCCAAACCTTCAGCTTCGGCACAACCGTTTTATCTTTTTCCTCTACACTTGCCCACCATTCTTCCGGTTTAGATAAATCCATTTTTGAAAGGTCGATTTGCTGTTTGTCCAGCATTATCTCCCAATTGGTTTTCGAATCATAGAGATCTTCTTTTATGGATAAATATGCAAGGGGGTTGCCGCTTGACCAAACATTTGAATTCGATTCGGTCATTCCTCCATTGCTTGAGGAAAAGAACGCTTCGATTATTTCGCCATCATGTTTGATTACCATACCCTTTGTCTGTTCAATGGCTGAATTAGTTCGATAGTGACCGGCAGCCCCGCCATAAACTTGGTAAGAAACCGTATCATCAATTATTGTGGATTGATGGCGAAGTGCATAAGTCCGGGCGGCAATCGCCTGTGCCTTTAAGGCTTCGGAATGCCATAGATCTGGCATCTCCAGCGGGACAACGCCTTTTAGATAATCTTCCATGTAAACATGATTAATTGGCCGGATATAACCGTCCTCCGCTGTAAATGAAAATGAGCCAAGATACGGACGGCCGTTTATGGACAATGAAGCATCAGGTTTAACTGGAATCACCTTAAAGGAAGCATAAGATCCCGTTTTCTTAAAACCTTTGTAGACGGCAAGTTTAGCCGACTCCACTTTCAAAGTCAGATTTTCACCCTCCCTAATGAATATCTCTCCCCCTGAAGTACGGTAGTCCCCGGTTGCCGTTATTTTGACGCTGGTTCTATTCCCCAGATAATTCTTCAGTTTCACTTCCATCGTAGTCTCTTCCGCTGCCGTTGCTTCATGAGAAGGAAATGCAAAAAAAATGATAAAGAAAGCGATAAACAAATACCTTAAACTTCTCATTGCTTTTCATCCTCATTCCCATTCTATTTGTCTTTCAAAGATTTTTAATTAATCCTGTTCAATCCATTGGCATGGGCAATGGCCAATATGGCGTCACTGCTGCAGAAATCCCTGATGATTTCAGGACAACTGGGATCGCGGGTCTTACTTGTGAACTCTCTTTTTACATTCTGTATGTACGACTCATTATCCTTCAAATCCAGTTTTTATTGTCTTAACAAATTGGAGTCCTCAACGTGTGAAAAAATAAAAGCAGGACATGGAAGAAACCATGTCCTGCTTTTTCATGATAAATGCTTGCTGCATTTTCACCCATTTCTGATGGATGACTTTTTCTTTACTTCAAATACTTCTTCAACACCGGTTTCATATGATCGACAACGACATGGCTGCCGCCTCGTCCTTTTACATCTTCCATCATCCATGCCATGAGAAGTTCCGGATCTTCTGTGTCCATGGCAACGAACCAGCCATTTTCTGTTCCGTCAGCATTTTTGGATGCCTTGATTTCGGCAGTTCCCGTTTTGGCAGCGATTTTGATTCCAAGATCATCTATTCCATGTCCGCTTCCCTTAGGATGTTCCACCACTTGTGTCAGCATCTTGGTGACCTGATTTGCTTGGTCTGCTGATATCGCATTCTCTTTCCATATTTTCTTTTCTATTTTATCTCCTGTTATTAACGAAGGTGCCAGGATGTTTCCTTCATTCAAGAATGCTGAATAGGTCATGGCGAGATGTAGCGTGCTCATTTGGACTTGTGCTTGACCATATCCTGCGTCTGCCAAGCGTCCCTCACTGTCGATCTTACCGATGCTCGATGCTTTGATCGGATAATCGTAATTCAAAGGCTCATCAAATCCGAATGCCTTGAGCCCATCTGTGAATTTTTCCTTCCCTAGCCCCAATGCTTTTTGGGCAAAGTAAATATTGTCTGAATAAATTAATGCCTTTTCCATATCGATTGGAACACCGGGGTCCGACACCCTTGTAATGGAATGATCTTTCCATGTCGATTTGGCCCACGTTTTCCCTTGGATATTGATCGACTCTTTCGGATCCACACCATTTTTCAAAGCGATTGCCGCAGTGATGGCCTTAATGGTTGAACCAGGTGCAAACGTCGAACTGAAGCGGTTCAAAAGTGGTTTTTCCGGGTCTTCTTCAAGCGCTTTTTGTTCCGCTTTTGTTATCCCGAAAATATATTTATTAGGATCGAATGACGGACTTGAAACAAGTGCAAGCGTTTCGCCTGTCTTCGGATCAATTGCCGATGCCGATCCGGTTTCGTTCTTATATTGCTCGAAGATATCCTTTTGAAGCTCGGCGTCGATGGTCAAGGTAATTGTTTCTCCCTCTTCGGCAGGCTTTTCAGCAATCACTTTTTCTTCGCCATCTTCGGTTTTAATAAAGATTTTACCGCCAGGTTCACCTTTAAGCCGCGCTTCCAACACTTCCTCAAGACCTCGCTTGCCAATAACGTCACTTGCGGTATAACCTTTTCCTTTCAATTTCTCCAGATCTTCCGCCGATGCCTCACCGACATATCCAATTAGGTGGGCAGTAGCCTCTTTATACGGATATATACGCTCTTCCGTATTATTGACGGATACACCGGCAATGCTCAATAGCTTTTCCATGGTTGCGGTATTATCATTTGACATTTTCTTGATGGGCACGAGATAGCTTGGCTTTACCCATGATTGTTTTAATTTCTGATTCACTTCGTCAGTGGACATATTGAGGATTCCAGCGACCTTTTTAACCGTTTCGGATTCGTTGGCCATTTTCTCTGGCACGATTCCCACCTCTGCCACCGTTCCATTCATGGCAAGGCCGCGTTCATTTCTATCGACAATTTCACCGCGAATGGCCGGATACGATTCAACCGATACCTTCTCTCCAGCTTCCAATTGAGGGAATATATAGCTTTCATCCCACTTGATGTACCAATTTTCTTCCTCGCCCTCCCCTTCCTTGACAAGTGTCGCTTTATGGTCAGAGCTGACTGCACCAGCCATAGTGGACATGTCAACGGTATATGAAAGGCTTACCTTTTCTCCATCTTTATGATTTTTCTCTTCTTTAGGCTGTTTATAGTCCACCTTTAATTGGTCGGCTTCTATGCCCGAATAGATTTTTTCATAACGCTTCGCAAATTCATCCGCACTGATTTCTTTCTTTGTCTCAGGCGACAGATACTCGTACATCTTCGCATAATCCTGTTTATTCCAAAGCTTCGTATATGCCGCAAAGCGATCTTCCGGACTAGGCTCATCCGAGCATCCGGCCAGGAACAATACGCTCATCAACAATAAGCTGGAAACTAAAGCTAGTTTCTTCATGATTTCCTCCTAATGAATAGTTAGAATGATATACCTATAGTTTAGCAAAATATTAGGGGAATGGGGGATTTTGCACCCCGAATTTCTTCATTTTTCTAATTGACCATGTTTTTTCTAATATAAAAGTCCTGTACATAGTGTACAGGACTTTTATATTAAAGCATTCTTTTTTTTCGGCTTTTTTTCTCTTGCAGCCATTTTTTCAAGAAGAAAAAGCCCAAGATGGCCGAAATGACTAGACCGCTTGTCGTAACAATGACAGCTACCCATTCGTATAAGGTGTAATTCATATAAGCTTTCCACGGTAATTTCCCTTTCCAATCTTCAATATATAGATTCATTCCGAATATCCCGGAAACAACCGTATAGATCGTTAGTATTTGCAAGAGGTAATTACTGCTTTTCCCAGACAGTTTATCCTGATTTTGATAAAGGTAGGAAAGTGTTTCCTTCACTTCTCTGTAGAGAGCGGCAATCCTGAAAGTTTCATCCGTTTTTTTGAATAGCTCTTTACCGATTGCCGTACTATTGACTTCAGTGAATAGGTACTTTGCAGAAAACTGAGTGATCATGAAAATCAGCTGTTCCGTATCCGATTGATCTTTTTCCACATCTATCTGGGAATGTTCATGAGCCAATTTAAGCAGTACGATTTTATAATAGAAGAAAAGCAACACTGTATAAAAATGCTGGCCATACATTTCTCTTGCAAGTTCCTGCTCCAGTTTACCTTTCGCTTTCGTGACACACGCAAAATGATACATGCTAGTTATATAATAGGTCTCCTTGCCCCACCTGTCATATACCCTTTCTTGATAATACTTTTCTATATAATCGGGGTTTAATGCGCCTATATATGGCTCACCATCATTGTCATACCCGTTCAGCTCACTGATGCGGAATAAATCATTTTTAGTAATATCACGATTCTCAGGGAATGCAGTATAACTGATCACGTACATTCTTTCATCGATGAAGAAGGGCAGACTGCCAAAATATGTCGGGTTCCCTTGCTCCTCATCCATATATTCCTCAATTGGCGGCAATAGTTCATTGAAGATGAAATCCTTCACCTGTTCATACTGATTTTCCCGACAGCTTACTTTCGTTTTTTCTTCATCATCAGCAATCGGTTCGAGGATTCGGAATGTATCACCAAAATAGAGCACATCGTCATAAGAAAGCCCTTCAGGCAAAGTAATGCGAAGATTCATCATGCCTATATGAAATGGACATATGAAGATATCTATAGAGTTGATAATAAAAGGGGTATTTAGATAGGGTGATTCGAAGGTACAATCAATGTCCAGTTTTTTCGTAAAACGCCGCAAGCCTTCCTTCTGTTTTGCATTACCTGGAAATAAAATCGGCTCGATGTAAGGCATGAAATACTTTTCCAATTTACGATGAGAAACTTTATGGCCACCGTAAAATTGATCTTGTTGTTCCATATCTTTCAAGTTCAAAAAAACGAAATGGTCCTCAAACAACTTTTCCACAAACTTTTCAATCATTTTTCCTTCAAGCGCAAATGGAAAAATGTACTGCTGGAAAGTTCGCTTCGTGGGATCATTCTTCACTTTCATTTCCATAAAATATATTCCTCCGATAAAACTGCTGAAAACAGGTTTAATTCATCTTATTTTCTTATATTTACCCATGTATAGACAAACAAAACGAAACATATTATAGAAATAAAGTGGACAAATTCTCCAAATAAAAAAAATCCCCCAAGCAAGTGGTGCTCGGGGGCCATCGAAAAGAGTTCTTCAACCCTCTTCACTTTAGGGTACTAGAAACTGATGTTTCTAATGAAAAATCCGATATTCGGACCATTTTAGCATTTATTTAACGTATGATAAAACACGAAATCCCTCCATATTTAGGCATTACCACTCATTATTATCTAATTAATCCTTAAATACAGGGATTCACAGAAGAAAATATAACTATAGGAATAATTATGTAATTTTTTCGGTTCATTATTTCTTTCCCTTTATCATGAAAATCATGTTTTAACTAATGAGAAATGGGTAAATAAAAAAGCAAAGGAGAGACATCATGAAATCCGATAGCAATAAACAACACTTTAAATTTTTTGAAAGAACAAATAACGCTAAACCAAGTGAACGGAAACAAATGAGTGATTTCATCAAAAAGAAGATGTATGCTCAAAACTCTCATTTAAATGGTAAAAACTCATGACGGGTTGGATGTCATGAGTTTTTATCGTTTAAAATGCGATTTCATTTCCCTGAAGGTTGTGCTTTACACATTTCTTGATACCGATTACATTCAAAAAATGTTTAATTTTCTTCATCGAGGTTGCCTGATATTCATCTACAATGGAAAACTCTTTAATATAAGCGATTTTTTCTTGTAAATCTGTATCTATATGATCTTGGCTGTATTCTTTTTGATCTGATTTTTTGCATGTGTACACCACAGCTTCACCAATATTCCTGGTTGCCTCATCAAAATAAAAAGAAAACACAATGGCACATTCATCATCGTAAAAAGAGGGTTGAACTTTCATATTAATATCCATCGTTAAACTTACACCTCTCTCCGTTTTGTTATTTACACTATAACAAAATCATTAAAGGGAAATAGGCGTTACAAACTACGCTCACATTTCTTCCACACCTACCAAATGGACCTTACACTCCCCATTCATAGATAATTATAACTACAGGAATATGCTCAAAAGAATAATCATTTAATAATAATAAAAAAACATCTTCTAATGAAGATGCTTGAATGATTGATAAGGAAGCTTCATTGCTTATTTATATAAACCTGGAAGTTCTGCGTAAAGGCCTGGTAATTCGCTTGGGACAATAACAAAAGCAGCGATGATAAGAAAAGATACGACTAATGCTTTAGTACTTTTTTTCATAGGTCATTCCTCCTTTTCTTTAAAAAAATATTGGTTAAAATAGAAAATAATTCTATAGTTATATTTAACCACACTTCTTAAAACCATATATTTCGACTAAAGTTTCTATTTAAACCGTTCAGGACCTGTACATACCGCTTTCACCGATTTTTCATGACAAAATATAACTCTAGGCATATTTTAAGGAGAATCAAAATGGATTTTTTTGCAGTTGGACAAAAGATCAAAGAGCTACGTAAACAAATCGGGCTTTCCCAGGAAGAGTTGGCATCCGGTATTTGTACACAAGCACAGATCAGCAAGATTGAAAAAGGCGATGTCTATCCATATGCATCCACCCTCTACTTAATTTCCCAACGTTTAGGCGTTGATGTAAACTATTTTTTCGATATTGGAATGACCCCTAGGCTGGATTACGTTGAAGAAGTGATTTACCAATTAAAAATAGCCAGAAGAACCCGAAATTATGAGGAAATGCAGCAAATTGTGAAGGCTGAGGAAAACAGTCCCCTCTTTCTTCAGAATAAAAAGAATCATCAATTGATTCTTTGGCACAAGGGAATATATGAATATGAAAAAAATAAAGATTTGAATAAAGCCATAGAATTCATTAATCAGGCCATCGCCATTACTCATACAACCGACAAAATATATTCGGAACGGGAGCTTGAAATCTTAAGCAGCCTTGGTGTAATGTATGTTGCCGAAGAACAGTACGAAAATGCATTCGCCTTGTTAAAGAAAGCTTTGGATCACTTGAAAGCCCTACCCTTTTTGACGGATAAAACGCTAAAGACACGTCTATCCTATAATTTTGGCAGAGTGTTAACACGCCTGGTCCGATACGAAGAGTCCATTGCCTGCTGCCAAGATGCCATAAAGTGGTGCCTCGAACATGATCAATTATATGCTTTAGCAGATTTACACTACCATTTAGGTTACAATTTTGAACTCATTGGTAACTTTGAAGAAGCAAAAGAGTACTTGGAAAAGTCAGCGTTTCTATTCAATTTACAAAAAAACCATACCTTCGTTACATTCATCAACAAAAAGTTGGATAGTTGGAAGAACGAAATGAAAATAAATTAATTCTATATTTTTGGCCATTCCCACGGGAATGGCTCCGGACTGGCAAACTCGATGAAAATCGAGTTTGTCTGCAATTTTTTTAGGTATGCACAAATTGAACATTGCCTTCAGGCACCCGCTCCAGTCAACTTTTTTAAAACTTTTGTATAGAACCCCATTTACCTACAAACTGAGCCATTCACCAGGAATATGTATAATTTCACACGCATCATTTTCAAAACCTCCATTCTACATTTTAAATTCCATGCCAAAATGAAGTATAATAAAGAGATGCTTCAAAAACGCACCTTTAAAAAAGGTTCCAGCCCCTCATCCATTGGTTTTGTGAAGCGTAATGAGGATGAAGGATTTCAGGCATGTTTAACATTAATGCCAGTTATTCCTGTTTATATCCGAACCGCTTATATTCAAGGGGATTTTTGACGATATTGACTTTTACAGGGTTTTTATGAATATACGGATAGAAGCAGTGATGGTTTGTTCGATTAAATGGATTAGAACGTAAAGAGAACGGCCATGGAAAAAGCCCGGCAATCGATCTCGGGATGTAATATATGCACAGCCCCAAAATAACCGGGGCGGGATTACGATAAGCTAAAGAACTGATGGTTCATGATCATAAAAAAATACAATTTTTGGTAAACAGGGCTTGTCCCTGAAGGAGGAGAGTATGGAGCGGGAGTTGTTGTTAGTTGGGGAGCGGCTGGCGGAATTTTTGGAGGCCGGGGATCCGGAAGATTCGGATGTGGTGAATCAAGGGCTCCAGTTATACCGTCAGGGGCTCGTTGATATTAAAGAGGAAGCGGTGGATACGATTGGGGCCGAAGTACAGGATGGGACACGCTTTAAGGCCAGGCTGAATCTGCTCTTCCCTCAGGATGGAAGCTGTACATGTGATTCAAGGTTCATATGCCGGCATCAAATGGCCGTTTTCTTTTCTGCATATTCTGAACACGCTAGTGTTTCCGAATGGCTGAGCGAATGGAAAGCACCAAAAAACACCTCAACTGCCCAAGCACTGCAGCAAGTTAAACGGGCAAGTGAATTACTTAAACAGACGGCGGGGAATTCCATCGTCTTAGATAAAAGCTACCCATCATGGAAGCAATTCGTCAATGATGCCTTTGCGGAACATGTCGAGCCTCATATAGGCGAGGCTACTTATATGATTGAAAACCATATACAAACTTACTTTAAACGCCTTAGCTCAAAAGCTCCAATGGAAAGGGAATGGAAGTTACTTTATCATTTCGTTACGCAATTTTGCACGATGCAGCAGACACTGAGAATGATTCAGCTGCATAAAAGTGAGACGCAAACGATCAGGGTCTTTTATGCACTTGCCGTCGACCTGGCAGAAGAGCTGCATGAATCGGTACAGCCGCTTAGCAGGCAAGCGAGGCCCTTCGCCTTTGATCCCTTCGTTTTCAGCATCAAGGAAGATGTAGCTAAACTACTGGATGGAGGAGAAGGCCTGGAATACGAAAAGATCGACCTCTACCGGGAGATATGGAGCTACTTATTCTCCAATTCCTCATGGCGTAAAGAGGAACTGGAACGAATCAATAAAGTACTTCCCGACAAATATATGGGGACCACCGAGCGGACGTCCTATTCCCTCGCAGCCATTCACCTATCCCTTTTGGAGAGCCATGATAAACAAGCGATTGAGCTTCTTCATGAATTGAAGAAGGAAGCCTGTCCATACATTTTTTATTGGCTGAATCTCCTGGCTGAATCTGACAACCGATCACGTGCCATCCCTTTCATTGAATTCATCAATAATAATGTCCAGGAATTCCTTGCCGGTTTATCCGATTATTATAAACGGGTAGATTTCGTCCGAACGTTCACGACTTTAATTAACAGTTGCTGTTATAAATTGAAACGGACCGATTTGCTTGAGAAATTTTACAGGGCCACCCTTCCGCACAGCTATTGGAACTATGCAAATTTCCTTTTTGAACAGGGACAATATAAAAAATGGGTGGAGATGCATATTTACTCAGAAATCAGCATTGACTTAATCAGCAGTGAATCCATCAAAGAAGTGGTCTCAAAAGAACCGGAACTAATCCTGCCACTTTATTATCATGCGGTCCAGGAAAAGGTTTCTTTGAAAAACCGGCCTGCTTATAAGCAAGCTGTCCGTTATTTGAAAAGGATGCGCACCATTTATAAAAAGAGCAAAAAGGAAGACGTATTCGATCGTTATATACTTTATGTAGCAGATTCAACCAAACGGCTTCGCGCTTTCCAAGAAGAACTAAAAAGGGGTAAGCTTATCGATGTTTAATCCAGGGAAATTAAAAATCAAAATAGCGGCTCTCGAAAACGGAACTTACGCCCTTGGTGTCGTCAATGAAGAGAATACCTTCCTCACTACGAATTATATACGCAGGCTGTTATTCAACTGGGATGACGCAAGCTTTTATGGTACTAAAATGACTACTGATATAGTGGATGGAAATCAAGTATTCATTCTTGACGCTTGGGGACTTCTCAACTGTTTTGCTAGGGAAAGCTTTAACTCCTTCATAGAATGGGAATGGTCCGAGTTATCCTCCCTTTGCCTGTCAGCAGCGCCCGTTCTTCATGAATCCATTGAAGCGGGAATCCCCGTACCGGATTTCACTAATCTTCAGTCGGACTCCATCGGCTGGAGGCTGCCGGAAGAAGTGGAAGAGGAATTCGTCCCTTCCTTTTGGGAAGAAGAAATATCTTTGGATCTCCCTTCACCTGAAATGGAAACCAACCGTACTTTTATCGAAAAGTGGTATAACGGTGCCGCTAATATGTATTTAAAAAACTATTCACCCATGCAGCATAAATGGAGCGAAGCTGTTGGGGCATTAAAGGATACACGACTTTCTCCCGAAGAATTGCAGGCCTTTTTTGACAAAGATAGCTGGCAGGAATGGCTCGGTACCCTGCCCGATCCCAAGCCATTCACTATAGGTCTCCGTTTAACTGAGCCTCCTGATGGCAATGGGCCTTGGATACTCGATGTTACCCTTCGTTCAAAAAGGGATGAGAATATCATTGAAACATATACAGGAAAAAAACTGCCGCGCGGCTGGAATAAGTATGCAAGTGAAGTGGTGCGTGCTACGAAACGCTGGCAACTCGTCGTGCCATGGCTCGGGGAGAATGGCCGCCTGAAAAGGGAGATTTCGGAAACGGATGCATGGGAGTTCTTGACCGACGCAAGCGAAAAGCTCCTGTTTCTTGGCGTCGAAATTCTCCTTCCATCGTGGTGGCTTGCCTTGAAAGAGTCCTCATTGAAGGTCAAGGCGAAAGTGAAGAGCCAATCGAACCGCGGCCCGTCTTATGTCGGGTTAAAAGCTTTAATGGACTTTGATTGGCGGTTCTCATTAAATGGCAAAGAGCTCACCGAGGCGGAGTTCGAGGAGCTCGTCAATGAAAAAAGGCGGCTTGTCTTCATTCGCGGCCAATGGGTCAAGCTTGATCCAGCTTTCATTAAACAAATTCAGGAGCTGATGGAAACAGCTAATGAAAAAGGAATCCAATTGACTGACTTACTGCAGCAGGAACTGTTGAATGGCGTAAATGAAGATGGCGGTGACGATTCTGAAAACGGCGAAATGCTACGGATTCAATTTGAATTGAACCAGGAGCTCCGTAAAATGGTTGGAAGACTCCGGGAAACCAAAAACATATCCATCCTGCCCGTCCCTAATGCACTTCAAGGTGATTTACGCCCCTATCAAAAACTGGGCATGAGCTGGCTCCTTTTTTTAAGGGAGCATGGTTTTGGTGCTTGTCTAGCCGACGATATGGGACTTGGAAAAACCGTCCAGATGATTGCCTACCTACTTCATGTGAAAGGCAAAGAAGGAGCCGGTAAAGAGCTCCCCACTGCCCCCAGGGACGAACAGAAAAGTGAACCGATCATCGTCGAAGAGGATAGCAGCGCAGAGAGCAGTGATGAGGCTGAGGTCATTGCCACTGCCCCCGAATCCGTCTCTGTACAATCGGCGCTCATCGTCTGCCCGACATCAGTTCTAGGCAACTGGCAAAAGGAATTGGAAAAATTCGCACCATCACTTAAAGTTCACCTTCATTACGGATCGAATCGTGCTAAAGGTGAAGCATTTACTAAACTGGCAGCCGATCATGATATTGTCTTAACATCATATGGACTGACCCACCAAGATGTGGCTGAACTGACCACCATCCATTGGAGCAGCGTTATCCTTGATGAAGCACAAAACATCAAGAATGCCCAAACAAAACAATCCAAAGCGGTCCGCAAGCTAAACGGCAGACATCATATCGCCTTATCGGGTACACCGATGGAAAACCGTTTAAGTGAGCTGTGGGCGATTTTCGACTTCATCAACAAAGGTTACCTCGGAACGCTAGGTCAGTTTCAGGAAAAATATGTGGCGACCATTGAGCGTGATGAACAGAAAGATAAAATTAAAGAATTGCAGCGTTTGATACAGCCCTTCTTGCTTCGCCGTACAAAACGCGATAAAGAAGTCGCTCTTAATCTTCCGGATAAGCAAGAACAAAAGGAATTCGTACCGCTTACCACCGAGCAAGCATCGTTGTATGAACAACTGATAAAAGATACATTCACTGATATCGAACAACTGTCTGCCTTTGAAAGAAAAGGCATCATACTCCAGATGCTGAATAAGCTCAAGCAGCTTTGCAATCATCCAGCTCTTTACTTAAAAGAGACGGAAAAGGAAAACATCATGAAGGCCCCTAACCGATCAGGCAAACTCGAGAAGCTGACCGAGCTTATCGATGCTGTCCGCGAACAGGATGAAAGCTGTCTCATTTTCACGCAATATATCGGGATGGGCAATATGATTAAAGAATTGCTGGAAAAAAGATATGGCTTTGAAGTGCCATTCCTGAACGGGAGTGCAAACAAGAAGCAGCGTGATGAAATGATCACCCGATTCCAAGATGGGGAATTCCCCATCTTCATACTCTCGTTGAAAGCAGGCGGCACTGGACTTAATCTTACAGAAGCGAACCACGTGATTCACTATGATCGCTGGTGGAATCCAGCTGTTGAAAATCAAGCCACCGACCGTGCTTACCGAATTGGACAACAGCGTTTCGTTCACGTTCATAAGCTAATCTGCACAGGGACCCTGGAAGAAAAAATAGACCAGATGCTTGATAAAAAGCAAGCCCTGAACGACGAGATCATCAGCAGTGACAACTGGATCACCGAACTTTCCACAGAGGAAATCAAGGACTTGGTCGCTCTTCAATAACCCGCTCTCACGATATGTAGATGAATGAGGGCAGGTAGTCAGCTTATCAGGACAAAAAAAGGGAGAATGCATATATGATATGCATTCCCCTTTTTTTATAAATAAGCGTCCTGTAAATTTTCAACCCTTGAATGCCTGGCATGGTCTAGTTTGATACGTTTATCTGATTCAAAAAAGCGATTTCACCATATAGAGAGCTGTGATCCAAATGATGATTGCAGAAATTTTATTTAATATTCCAAGGAATTTTCCGGATGTATCAACCTTTTTCAGCAATCGCCCCGCAAGACATAATCCATGGAACCAGCACCATGACACAAAGATGCACGTTATGGTGAATATCATTTTATCTTTCCCAGAATAAACTAGTGAGCTCGAACCGATTACACCTATCGTATCCAGGATTGCATGCGGGTTCAGTAATGAGACTGATAGAGTAAACACAATTTGCTTTTTGGTCGACATCTGCATGGATTGGGCACCTGACTGTGAATTAGATTTGGCAAACCAAATCTGAAAACCCATATACAATAAAAATATAACTCCGATTATGATCAATGTAAGGCGCAACCAATCGTATTGCATGACAACCAACGAAACACCTAAAATGGCCAGCAGAATGAGCATTGTATCACAAATTGCAGCTGTGATCGTGGCTGGCAACGCTTTTTTTATTGTAGGTTGGATTGCTCCTTGATTAAAAATGAATACATTTTGCACTCCCAACGGAAGTATCAGGCCTAATGCCAATAATAATCCATGAAAAAATGGCCCCATACGAATACCCCCTCCCTTCATATTCAGTATAATGAAAACAACAAAGGAATTGACCATCCAATTGGTTGGTTTTCAAACCAACCAATTTATAATGAATATAGAACATGAAAGGAGTGGTTTCGCATGTTTATCGAATGGAGACCAAACCGGGCTTCCGACCAATCACTTCACCAACAAATAGTAGATTGGGTCAAACAACAAATTACACGAGGGGAATGGCCGGTTGGTACTAAGCTTCCATCACAACGCTCATTGGCCGAATCATTTGGTGTAAACCGAAGTACCCTCATCACGGCCATAGATGAGTTGATTGCAGACGGATTATTGGAAACTAAGATGGGGTCCGGCACATTCGTTTCAAATAATACTTGGAATGTGCTCGTCTCCAGCAAACAGCCTGACTGGAAAAACTATGTCCGGAACGGCCTTCATGAACCTAATTTAAAAACGATTCAGGACATTAATCAATATGAAACGGACACCGCCATCATCAGATTGGGCACGGGCGAACTATCTCCGGCTCTATTGCCTACAAAACAAATCGAAAAGACGTTGCGATCCACTTCTTTTGATGCCCACTCATTAGGTTATTCCGAGCCCAAGGGTGATAAGAGACTTCGCCAATGTATAAGTGTTTATTTAGAAACAAAAGGGATCGACGCAAGTCCCAGCTCCCTCATGGTCGTTTCTGGCGGGCTTCAGGCACTCCAGTTGATTTCAGTTGGTTTACTTCAAAAGGGATCGTTGATATTACATGAATCCCCTTCCTATTTAAATTCCGTTCACCCATTTCAATCTGCTGGGATGCAATTGGTAGGTTTATCAATACAAGGCAGGGAAAGTATTCCGACACAAATAAAGCGCATCAATGGAAGGAAGAAAGCGTCACTGTTTTATACAGTTCCAACGTTCAACAATCCAACAAATACTACATGGACAAAAGAAGAAAGACTAAACCTCCTATCACTTTGCAAAAAAGAACAGATCCCGATTATTGAAGATGACGTATATAGTGATTTGTGGTTTGAAAGGGAACCACCGCCGCCTTTAAAATCCCTTGATGCAGATGGCCTTGTATTGCACATTGGCAGCATGTCCAAAACATTGAGCCCCGGATTGCGTATCGGATGGATTGCTGGCCCGATAACTGTGATTGAACGTTTAGCGGACATTAAAATGCAAATGGATTACGGTTCCAGTGCACTTTCCCAACACCTTGTGGCAGAGTGGTTAGCAAATGGTCAGTATTCAAGGCATTTAGAGTGGCTAAGGCATGAGTTGATAGATCGCAGGGATTTTACATTAACCCTTCTCGATCAATACTTTAAGGGACTGGCTGAATGGCAAATACCTAAAGGCGGTTTTTATATATGGTTAAAATTGTGTAAACCCATCGTGAATCCAAACCTTTTCAAGCAAGCGATAAAGGAGAACATACTTCTTAATCCGGGATACATATACGAACCAAATAACCATACACATATACGGCTTTCCTATTCATACGCCTCGGAGGATCAATTGGCTTATGGCATCCAAACCCTTTCGAAGATCATTCGGCGGATGGTTTGACGCTTTGAAGGATAGGAGACGCTCATCATGTCGAGGAGCTGCCGTGGCAGCTCCATTCCTATTAAGTAAAGTATCTTATTCGTACGTTCCTCATACCCTACAATGTCCTGCAGCTCCAGAAGAAGATATCAAGGGCTAGCAGCTTTCATTTTTACGTTCCGCCCTTTTTGCTGGATGATGAAAAAAGAATGGTGATAGCCATGATTGATCATGATATGGTCAAGGATTGCAATAAGCGCCTCACCCTTATTAGGCTGAAATGTCCCTGAACTTTCCTCAATGATGATTTTTTCTTGGTGGGGATCATAATTAATGGTTGTTTTAGCACCTCTTTCAAAGAAAGAAAGGGTTACCTCCTTACATAGAGGAAAGTCCTGATAAGGGGAATCGGAGCGGGGAGCCTTTTCAAAGGGAGAATGGACGTGCTGAAGTGCATCAAAGAAACTCGGTTTTGTAAGATATGACCTGTCGCTTCCTTTCCTTTCGAATTTCACTGTAATTCCAAGACTCCTTACTTTTTTACTGGATTTCTTCTTATATTTCATAGATACCCTCCTTTTTATAGATTCTTTATACCTAATTCTTTTATCCCATTCCAAATACCTGCCGGAAAATGAAATTACTTCCTCACTAATAGATTTACATATTTGCACGGTGAAAACACAGCAAACCGCTTCCTAAACAGCATGAAAGAATTCAGTCATCAAATCCATACTCGGGAAATCTTATTACACAAAGACAGCCCTCTTGGAAAAGAGGGCTCAAACTGTAGACAAATATGAAGAAAGCGAGTTTGCCTGCAATTTTTTATTTAAAAAGTTCAGTTGATTTCAGAAATCCGCTCCCTTTCCGCCGACTGTCTGCCAAGCCTCCTCGGCGCAAGCGCCTGTGGTGTCTCGGCTAGCCAGTAATTCGGCAGGAGTGTCGCAAATTCCTTCAATTTAATGAGGGTTTCATTCCATATTAAAAGGTATAAATTCATGAAGGATAACCAATTCTTCTTTTATTTATCATTGTTCGGGGTAGTCCATTCCGAACCCCATTTTGTATGAAGAAAAGTGAGTTTCCCTATAGTCTTCAGTTGATTGGAACGGAAGGTACGAGACTCCTGCTTAGAAAAGCGTGTCCAAGGGAGAACCCCGCAGGCGCAAAGAGCGCCGAGGAGGCTCCCGGACCGCCCGCGGAAAGCGAGTGCCCTACGTTCCAATCAACGCTCGAATTGTACAAACCCTCAAAAAAACAGTAGGTAAAATCAATTATTTGTACAAACTGCAGCCCTCTTGGATAAGAGGGCTGTTTTTCATTATTTTTTAGCTTTATTGATGTTAAAGGATTTCTTCGATTCATTTCCTGCAAGATCGGTCACCTTAAATTCAATCTTGTTGTTGCCTGTTTTAAGCGGCAGCTCCAAATCCTCTATCTTCTTCTTATAGGCACGCATTTTGTATGGTTCCTTGAATTCATGATAGAATACTTCGCTTCCGTTCAGGTAAAGGCGGATTTCATCGAAATTATCCTCTACCGTCACGTCCACTTTTGGATTCTTTCCTTTTGCTCCCACAGTTTCCGGTACACCTTTAACTTTTAACCCTGGCTTTGTTGCATCGACCATAATCGTCCGTTTAAAGGAAACCGTGTTATCCCATTTATCGGTTGCTTTAACCGTGAAGCTTTGGACACCATCTACAAAATTCTTTTCATATGAGAATTGATATTTATTATTCGTCTTGTTATACGTTACAGGTACCGTTTTATTGTCGATTTTAAATTCCGTTATTCCCGACGCTTCTTCAATTTCTCCAGTTATTTTGATTTTATTTTTATTGTTCACGCTCAAGGCTTCAGGACTCTTGATCTTTACAGCTGGTGCATGATTATCGATCGGAGCCGAATCACTTGCCAATTCGGTTTCAGCCGTTTTTTCATTACCTGCATAGTCAATTGCCACAACCTGAACCTTTTCCCCTTTTACATCAGGTAGGGTGAATTGTTTCGCATTCGCCGGGAGCGGTTCTTCCATGATGGATGCTCCATCTACTTGTACATCGTAATAAGCAAGCCCTGAACCATTCAGATTATCCTTACCTTGGATGGTCAATACATTGCCTTTTTTCGAAATCTTGACTGTCGGCTTTACCGTATCGATTTTGATAGGCATTTTAAACGTCTGCCATTTCGCACCCTCGTAATCTATCATCGCTTTGATTTCAAAATAATAGACCCCATCCTTAGCGAGTGCATTATTGATTTTACCATCCCATTTACGGGCCGGATCCAGGGTGTATGCAGTCCCTTGTCCGCCATCATAATAGTCCTTACGTACATTTTTCTCTGTGCGAAGTTTCCGGACAGACTTGTTCTCACCATTCAATATATTGTATTCTACTTTTTTCGCATTCCGTAAGAATGATAGGACCGGCACGAAGTCATCCTGTGCACCATCACCATTTGGGGAAATCGCAATATTTTTACCATTGAATGTTTTTCCCGCAGGGTTATAGCCGAGATAAGTGAAATCTTCACCTGCTGTCGATACTCCTCCTGCCATGCCATAGAAAGACTCTTTGTCATATTTAGTGCCATCCAGGATCGGGGCTTTGTCCCACTCCCCTTTAAACCCTACAAACGGTACATTCAGTTCCGGATTCGTATCGGCTGGATCCTTCAATGAAATGAACCCTTCAACAAAATATCCGTTTGGAAAGACCTTGTCAATGTCTACAAGAGTCTGAAGGTCATCGCCAAGTACCTTTGCATCGGATATGTCCACTTTCACTTCGAATGTAACCGATTTTTTTGCAGGAACGGTAATCTTATTTGTATTTTTATTATTGATTTTAATCGAAGCGTTCTTAATTTCCTGTGCTTCCAGCTCATCAGCGGAATAACCCAGTTGTCCCTGGATTGCATAGTCCGTCTGGATGTTTCCTTTTACATCATACTTGACCGCTTTGTTGCTGAAGTTTTCAACCTTTAAAGTGAAGGCGAACTTATTGCCGATCTCCTTCATTGCAACCTTCGCTTCTTTCGTGAATGCCTCGGTCACGACAGCAGGTGTGGACAATGCGGATTGCAGCTGCATGACTCCGGCTCCCTGCCTGCGAGGCGAGTAAGGGTTTTCCCAGTCAAGGGCCTTATTGACGACACCCTGATCCGTTAATGGTTTTGAAGTATTCATCATCAGATTCTTAGCTAACTTAGCCCGGGCAGATCCTTCTAACTTAAATTCTTTATCCACTCTCTCAAGAACAAGCGCCGAGCCTCCGGAAACATGTGGTGCCGCCATCGAAGTACCGCTCATCATTCCATATTCATCGTTGTTCAGCGTCGAATAAATTTGTCCGCCCGGAGCAGTGATTTCTGGTTTGAAATCCAAGTTCGGTGCGACTCCCCATGAACTGAATGAGCTCATTTTCCCTGCTTCTGGATTTACAGCTTTTGTTTTATCACCATTAAAGGTAACCTTCACCTTTTCTCCATCCGTTAAGGCCGCTTTCAGCTTTGCACCATCCGATTTCAACATGAACAGCTGAGGAATGGTGATGCTTGGATCTGTGGCCATGGAAATATATCCGTCAGCATTATTGTAAATGATGACTCCTGTCGCTCCTGCTGCCTGGGCATTTTGCGCCTTTTCTATAAAAGAAAGCGTGCCGCGTTCGATGAGGGCGAACTTGCCTTTAACATCCACTTTGGAAAGCTCTTCCGGCGTCCCAAGACCTGCAGCCACCAAGTCATGTGTTTTATCCTTCAAAGCATTGGGATGGACGCTTGAAGCCGACATGAATGGAGCTTTACCTGCTTGTCCGTTTATATCATAAGTCGCTGCATCCAAATCCATATAGTTATTCTCTACCGATGCCACTTGTACCGAATCGTAAGCAAGTCCAGGTGAACCTGAAACGCCAATATCGGGATTCGAGGCAGATGGGTTTGCAAATCCATTTCCAAAGTGCGCCGAGTTTCCTGCTGAAATCGACATGAGGATCCCATTATCAACAGCCCGGGAGACCGCCTGCTGCTCCGGATCTTCTGCCGATACAAAACCTGCAGTGGAGCCAAGGCTCATATTCAGCACATCCGCCCCAAGGATGATGGCATCGTCAATCGCCTTAATGTATATATCGCCCCATGTTGTCTGCATGTCGGGATCATTCCCGAAGACCTTCAAAGCAAGCAGCTGGGCTTCTGGAGCAACCCCTTTAATGCCGCCGTTCTCTTCATCTCCATTGGCACCAGCCGTACCTGCTACATGCATTCCATGCATGGAAGCCCCTTCACCAAGGTCAAGGATTTCTTCATTTTCATCCATGTAATTGTATCCATAAGGTACCTTCGCCGTATAATAATTGCCTAATAGATGGCTAGATTCCTTCATCCCGCTTATTTCACTTTCAGTCAGTTCAGCCTTATTCTCGTCGTTCAGGACCATATCACGGTGAGATGGGTCGATTCCGGTATCAATAATCCCGACGACCATCCCTTCCCCTTTATATCCATATTCCCGCCAAGCTTCCTGGGCTTGGACAAGTTCTTTACTATAAAGCATCTCGGGTTTTTCTACAGGACGTTCATATTCATTCGCAATATGTACTTCAGCAACTTCAGGCATGGCTTCCACCTTTTTGATTTCACCATACTGAATTTCACCACTGAACCCATTGACGACTGTCGTAAAACTTTCAAGTTCCTTGAAAGCTATTTTTTTCTCTTTCACCTTTTTTTTCAATTTCTTCTGATTAGCCAGCTTTTCGGACTTTAATTGTTGTTTCTTATTTTTCGATAACTGTTTAAAAAGTTTCCCTTCTTTCGAAGCTGTTTCTATTGCCGGGGCTTCCTTCATCTCTACGATGACCCTGACCTTCTCATTGCTTTTGTATTTCTTCCCCAAATCATTTTTCTTCAGCTTTATAATACTTTCCTGATTCTTCTTACCTGCATCGCCCGAGCCTGACGGGGGATTTGGGAGCTTGGCTGCGGAAACGCTTGCAGTAAATACTAATAGAAAGATTGCTAGAATGGACAAGCTGCGTTTAATCAATGAACTTTCCTCCTCTAAAATAATCAATTTTTGGAATATTCTTACTGAGTATAAAAGTATCACAACTTTTGGGGTGATTTTAAGGGGTAATAGTCACTATTTTCCTATTTCGAACTAGGATTATGTTATTATTTTTCATATTTTAATAGATTTACAAGATAAATGACAAAAAGATGGTGATGTTAAACTAACATCACCCTTTTACTTCTAGTTTTTCATTCTTGGATCCAATGCATCGCGCAGCCCATCCCCCATTAGATTAAAGCCGAGTACCGTAAGCATGATCGCAAGGCCGGGGAAAAGAACCGTCCATGGTGCCTGAATGATGAACGCCCTGGAATCAGCAAGCATTTTTCCCCACTCAGGTGCTGGCGGCTGTGCACCGAGACCGAGAAAGCCCAGTGCTGCACACTCAATTATGGCAGTTGCAATCGCCAATGTACCTTGAACGATAATCGGTGCAAGACTATTCGGAAGGACGTGATGAAGGAGAATGCGGCCATCCCCCATTCCAATTGCCTTCGCAGCCGTTACGTATTCCTCTTCTTTCACCGTTAAGACCCGCGAACGTAAAAGCCGGCCGAATATCGGGACATTGACGATGGCAATGGCAATAAGTGCGTTGCGGAGGGAAGGTCCCAAAACGGCTACGACAGCAATGGCAAGCAAGATACTTGGAAAGGCCAGAATGATGTCAAAGACCCTCGATATGATCGTATCTATCCACCTGCCGTAGTAACCGGCAATGATTCCCAAAAAAGACCCAACCACGACAGATCCCGCAACAGATAAGAAGCCGACCCCTATTGATATGCGCGAGCCATAAATGACCCTGCTCAAAATATCACGTCCAAATTCATCCGTTCCGAACCAATGCTCCGCAGACGGGGCCAAATGTTTATCACTTAGCTTTTGCCCCTCAAATGAATAAGGTGCAATAACGGGCGCGAAGATGGCGATTAAGATAAAAAATGCAACAATCCCCAGACCCACAAGGGCTACCTTATTTTTCCTAAAACTTTTCCATCCTTCCTTCCAGGGAGAAATGACTTTTTCCTCTGCCTCTTTTGGAGGAAGGATTGGCGAAGTATTCGTTGCTATTTCAGGCATGAGTTCCCCTCCCTATTTATACTTAATCCTAGGATCGATGGCTGCATACAACAAGTCCACAACTAGATTAATCATGACAAACAAAAAGGCGATGACAAGAATTCCGGACTGTATCACCGGATAATCCCGAGATAGTATTGCATCATAAATATATGTACCGATACCTGGCCATCCAAAAATGTTTTCCGTTAATATGGCGCCGCCTAAAAGTAATCCTGTCTGCAGGCCGATAACCGTCACCACTGGAATCAGGGCATTCTTAAGGGAGTGCTTGTAAACAACCCAAAACATTCTCATTCCTTTAGCACGAGCCGTACGAATGAAATCCGATCTCATGACTTCCAGCATGGACGACCGTGTCATCCTTGCAATAATGGCCATCGGAATGGTCGCAAGCGCAATCCCCGGCAAAATGAGATGTTTGATCACCTCGAAAAACTGATCGACCCTGCCAGCTATGAGTGTATCTATCAAATACAGGCCGGTCATGGCTTCAACGGGATCCCTGATATTATCCCGCCCTGTCGTCGGAAGTAAATCCCATTGAATTGAAACGATGTATTGCTCCATTAATCCCAGCCAGAAAATAGGCATGGACAAACCAATCAACGCAATCACCATGGCGACATAATCAAACCATGAGTTTTGAAACCAAGCTGATATTATCCCTGCATTCACGCCTATGACCACGGCGATGATCATGGCGATCAAGGCCAGTTCTATCGTGGCCATTAGGTACGGCCCAATTTCTTCAGAAACCGGACTATTCGTTTTTAAAGAAACACCCAGGTCTCCCTTTAACAGGCCTGATAAATAATCCCAAAACTGTATGAACCAAGGTTTATCCAGACCAAGTTCCTTTGTCATTGCAGCGACTGCCTCTTCCGTTGCTTGCTGCCCTAAAATCACCTGTGCCGGATTTCCAGGAATCGCCCGAATCATCATGAATACAATAAATGCCATTCCGAGTAACACTGGAATGAGAGATCCTAAACGTCGTACGGTATAGGAAAACAAAACAATCACCCGCCTTTTAAATAAGGGTCCTTCGAAGCGCCCTTGATCATTTTGAAATACATTCCATAACAAAACCGGGAAGCATGCAAGACTCCATACTACCCGGTTCGTACGGTTAATTTTCTAGTGAAACATTAACAAGGGATTGTGAACCGGTTGGATGTGGAACAAACCCTTTGACCGTCTTAGATCCGGCTAACTGCGGTAAAGAATGTACAAGCGGAACCCATGGAGCATCATCATGGATGATTTCCTGTGCTTTTCCATACAGCTCATTGCGCTTGGCTTCATCTGCCGTGGACTGAGCTTCGATCAGCAGTTTGTGGACCTCATCGTTTGCGTAACGGGCATAGTTGTTGGAGCCGATATTATCTTTATCCAATAATGTATAAAGGAAGTTATCCGCATCTCCATTATCTCCTGTCCAGCCCATCATGAAGGATTGGGCTTCACCAGCCTGCACTTTCTCTAAATATGCAGCCCATTCGTACGAAACGATATTCGCTTCGATGCCTACTTGTTTTAGGCTTGCTTGAATGGCTTCAGCCACTTTTTGACCATCTGGCATATATGGGCGCGGTACCGGCATTGCCCATAGATCCATTTTAAATCCGTCTTCAAGTCCAGCTTTTTTCAGCAGTTCTTTCGCTTTTTCTACATCATAATCATAGTCTTCGACTTTGTCATTGTAGCCAGAAACGGATGGCGGCATAGGATTCTTGGCAGGCTCTGCTGTGCCTTCATAAAAATTATCAATGATTTCCTTTTTATTGATCAAATGCGAGATGGCTTGACGCACTTCTTTCTTGTCGAATGGCGCTTTCTCAACATTGAAAGCAAAGTACCCGACGTTCATGGATGCACGTTCGAATATTTGCAGGTTTTCATCTCCTGTAACCTTACTGATATCACTTGGGTTCAACCCGTCCATCAGGTCGATTTCACCCTTGATTGCAGCATTTAAACGCGCAGAGTTATCTTTAATGACCTTAAACGTGATTCCATCAAGTTTCGGCAGTCCTTCTTGCCAATAGTCATCGTTTTTCACCACTTCAATCGTATCGCCAGGTTTCCATGATTTGAATTTGAAAGGACCTGTACCAGATGGATTTTTAGTGAAGTCATCACCCTCTTTTTCAATTCCAGCCGGACTGGCTATTGCAAATGTAGGCATGGCAAGGTTTTTCAGGAACGGCGCCTGCGGACGGTTCAAAGTGAATTCCACCGTGCTGGCATCGATCGCTTTTACTTCTTTGATCACATGGCCTTCATCACCTTCAAATCCTCCGAACATGGAGGCATAGTACGCAAATTTACCCTCATCCTTACTCTGTGCCCAACGTTGAAAGTTTTTAACGACTGCATCTGCATTGAAATCAGTACCATCATGGAACTTGATTCCGGTTTTCAATTTGAATGTGTATGTTTTTGCGTCATCGGACACTTCCCATGATTCTGCAAGACCCGGATTGATTTCCGTGTCATCTTCCCCATATTTCACAAGCGTTTCAAAAATCTGCTGTGTGACGATGAATGATTCCCCATCGGTTACGATAGCCGGGTCAAGACCGACAGCGTCTCCGCCTTTACCGTATATCAATACGCCGCCCTTCGCTTCACTCGATCCCCCTTTACCATCATCTTTCTCTTTTGATGTAGACGAGGAGCATCCCGCAAGCGCTAGCGAAAGAGCCAGGATACCAGCCAGCAATAATGCCAATGTTTTCTTCATATTCTTCCCCCTTATTATTTGCGAATTTATGTATACGTCGTGTCAATTGTATAAATGACAAGCAACGTAGTGACCAGGTTTATGTTCATTCAGGATTGGCTTTTCCGTACTGCATACTGCCATCGCCTTCGGACATCTCGTATGGAATGGACAGCCGCCGGGCGGGTTTGATGGGCTTGGAACATCTCCCTGCAGGATTACCCTATCCCCCTTGTATCCCACATCCGGGATGGGCACGGCTGATAGTAAAGCCTGCGTATATGGATGAAGCGGATCTTCATATAGTCCTTCACTTTCCGTCAATTCAACTATATGTCCAAGATACATGACACCGACACGGTCGGAGATATGCCTCACCACTCCAAGATCATGGGCAATGAACAAGTAGGTCAAATCAAAATCTTCCTGCAAATCCTGCAACAGATTCAAGACCTGTGCCTGGATCGACACATCCAGTGCAGATACCGGCTCATCGGCAATGATCAGTTTGGGGTTGACTGCAAGTGCCCTCGCGATGCCAATACGCTGCCGCTGGCCCCCACTGAATTGATGCGGATACCTTTTAGCATGGTAACTGCTTAAGCCAACAACCTTAAGAAGTTCCTGCACACGGGCCTTTCGCGCCTTTTTATCTTTAACCCCGTGAACGATGAGCGGTTCTTCCAATATTTTTTCAATGGTATGCCTGGGATTGAGGGAAGCGAATGGGTCCTGGAAGACCATCTGCATTTCACGGCGCATCTTTCTCATTTCACTGGAAGATAAAGCTGTCAGGTCCTTTCCTTCGAAATAAACATTACCCTCACTCGGCTCAAGCAATCGAAGCAATAATCTTCCCGTAGTAGACTTTCCGCAACCGCTTTCACCGACAAGTCCTAAGGTTTCCCCTTTATAAATGGAAAAAGACAAACCATCAACTGCCTTGACCTCTCCGATGGTCTTTCCGAGAACCCCTCCTTTGATTGGAAAATGCTTCTTTAGGTTTTCTACCTTAACCAATGTTTGATTCATGCAAGGCAGCTCCTTTCCCATCTTCATACAGCCAGCAGCGAACATGCTGACCCTCATCGAATTTCAATAGAGACGGGGTCTCATTTATACATTGCTCCATGGCATGGGAGCATCGGGGGGCAAACTGGCACCCAAGGTTGCTTGTCCCTGGTTTTGGCACATTACCCGGTATCGAGTAAAGGCGATCTTTCTTTATTCGCATATCGGGAATCGACTGAAGTAAACCGACCGTATAAGGATGCTTCGGATTTTGGAAAATCGTTTGCACATTTCCTTCCTCGATCACCTTGCCGGCATACATCACAATGACACGTTCACACATTTGCGCCACTACCCCAAGATCATGGGTAATCATCATGATTGCCGTGTCTGTTTCTTTATTTAAATTCTTCATTAGCTCTAGGATTTGTGCCTGGATCGTCACATCCAAAGCCGTTGTCGGTTCATCGGCTATAAGGAGTTTCGGCTCGCAAATCATGGCCATTGCTATCATGACCCTTTGTCTCATTCCACCTGAAAGCTGATGCGGATATTCTTTGAGCAATTCCTCGGCACGGCCAAGCCCAACCAGCTTCAACATTTCCACCGCTCGATGCCGGGCCTGTTTTTTGTTCCATTTTTTATGTATCCGAAGCGTCTCGACCAATTGCTCGCCAATAGTGAACACAGGATTCAGGCTTGTCATCGGTTCCTGAAATATCATCGCTATATCATTTCCGCGAATTTTTCTCATTTTCGCTTCAGAGGCATTTGCGATGTTCTCTCCTTTAAAAAGGATTTCCCCCTCCACCTTACCAGCCGGCGAAGGAACCAGACCCATGATGGACAGAGAAGTTACGCTTTTTCCGCATCCCGATTCTCCAACAATTCCTAAAACCTCACCAGGATTGACATGGAAATCGATTGAATTCACGACAGGAATCACCCCATCGTCAGTACGAAAACTGGTTCGCAGACCATTCACCTTAATAATTGGTTCGTCCATCAAATCACTTCCTATATATAACTTTTTTTCCAATTATATTATTGGGTTTATTATTGCATCAAAATTAAAATATTACAATATATTTTCTAAAAATTCTAATTTAACAGAATTATTTTTTTATTTTTCCTATTTGCACACATTTTGGCACAAAAAAATGACTGCTTATTCGCAGTCATTACAAGGGGAAAATCAGATAACTCGATTTTTTGGAGGGTAAATCGAGGTTTCCAGCGGGGAAGAAGCTTTATTAGCTTTTGGGGAATGAATGGATGATAGATAATCTATATACTACTGTCAAGTTTCACTAAATTATGCTAAAAATCTGTGCATTTATTTTTCATTATGGTCATATAAATACTTTTATTGCTTCCAATGTCGGAAGTTTCTTGAAAACGATCTTGCCTCCTTCCTGTGGCACGCCATCATGCCTCCACGTAACACTATAGACCAATATGTTCAAAATCCTTGGGCTTAACATCATTTTGTTTTGACCCAATGAATTGAACCCTCTCGGCAACCACTTCAGTTACATATACAAATTTGCCCTCCTGATTTTCGTATCTCCTTGTTTGTATTCTGCCAGTTATGCCGATTGTTGCACCTTTTTTACAATATTGAGCAGTATTTTCAGCCGACTTTTTCCATATGATACACTGTACGAAGTCCGCCTCATAGTTACCGACAGTATTACGGAAGTTCCGGTTGACTGCTAACGTGATATTGGAAACAGCCTTGCCATCGGGTGTGTATCTTAATTCGGGATCCTTCGTAAGCCTGCCGACGAGGGTAACTTGGTTAATCATCTTTTCACTCCTTCCTCTTTAACATGCTTTAATCATACTCCTTCTTCCATCGATTAAAAAATGGAGGAAATGGTCTTATTACACCATTTTTCTTCATAAAAAACCGTTTGGATTGATGCAAAATCATTTTTTATTGATTAAAATCAGGGGAAAAACGAATAGTTAACAAAATTAAATATTTTGCAAATTTTTATTCTATCCTTCATAATTTAGACAAATGTTGGGTTTTCATTTCATTAAGGGACTTTTTTTTAGTATGATATAATTACCTTTAAAAGGATTAAACCGATATGTACCATTTTCAAAATTTACGTTTAAGAGAGGTAATACCGCTCTTTCTTGCAAGAAACGGAGGAATTGGATGAAATCATTTAAATTGATCTCGTTGCAAATTGTTACTGAAAATTTAAACTTGATTGATATCGCATTAACAGATGGACTGATTATAAATAAAGAAAATGACGCCAGAACATGGTTACTGGAAGCCTTTGTAGAAGAAAATCATTTCAATAAGCTTCAGCCCTCACTTCCCAATATAGACGGAGAGGTGTATATCCAGGCAGTCATTACCAAAAAGGACAATGAACCGGCTTTGTTCCACACTGTTTTACGTACAATAAGAAAAGTGGGCAACCATTATAGCCTTTTATTCGTTGGCCACATCCAAAAAACACGGAGCAAATATGCAGAACTCCTTCTTGAAGATTTGGTCCAAAAAGGTCTTTCCGGCGATGAATTAATAAATGAGTTCAAGCAAAAAATCCGCTCAAAGCCTAAATTAGCAACTAATAAATAAAAACCCTTCCCTTAATTTCCATCCCTAATCGAATGCACATAAAAAAGACTGACTTAGACGAATAAGGATATTAATCCTCTTCTTGCCTAAGCCAGCCTTTTTCATTCTGTGCTAATTACTTATTTTTGTCGTCATTTTTATCGTCTTTAATCAAGTCATCGGCATCATTATCGACGTTATCATCGTCGTTATTATCGATGTCATTATCGTCGTTATCAAGCACTCCATCATCATCGTTATCATTCATATCGTTATTATCGTTGTTATCATTTACACCATTGTTATCATCTTCTATGATGTTGTTATCATCTTCTGGTGCGGGATTGTTGTCATTATCATTCGTTCCACATCCAGCAAGGAACATAATTGATAATAAAGATCCCCCAAGTAGTGCAAAAATTTTCTTCATCATTTTTGGCAACCTCCCTTCTTTCTTTATCATTAGATATTTTGCCCGAATGTGAAAATAACTTGCGCCCTATTTTAAATTTAAAAAGAAAAATCCGTTTTGCTTACTCAATAAAAAATGCCGGACATATAAAATGTCCGGCATTCAAAGGGAGAATAGAAAGTTCAAAAACCGCTCTTGCTTTTAAAAAAGCAATGCAGTGCTTTTTATATACACTGCTTCACGGTTCCTTAAACCCTTTTTCGATAAAATATAGTTAAAACATTCCATTTCCTTTTCGCGGAAAATGAATCTTATTTGTCACCAAAAGCAAACATGATATCGGCTTCACATGCTGTATCCCCATCTACCGTTGCCACTGCTTTTCCTTTACCCATTGACCCTCTCATACGCACTATTTCCACTTCCAGACGCAGCTGATCACCTGGTTTAACTTGCTTCTTAAAGCGGCAATTATCGATTCCAGCGAAAAAGGCAAGCCGTCCTTTGTATTCTTCTTGCTTCAATACGGCTACAGCACCGACTTGCGCTAATGCCTCTACAATCAAAACTCCAGGCATAACTGGATAATCGGGGAAATGGCCATTAAAGAATTCTTCATTTGCTGAGACATTCTTCAATCCAACCGCTCTTTTCCCTTCATCTATTTCTATGATCCGGTCGACTAATAAGAATGGGTAACGATGCGGGATAATTTCCTTTATTTGTGTGATATCAAGCATACATGTTCCTCCTATGACTTAAATATTTCTAACTTAACATAAACTCGCCCCTGTCATGCAGACAGAGGCGTAGTTGCCATGTAATATAAATCCGATAACGACAGCAACTACTTCAAAAAACATGGAACTAAGCGCCCTTGTTCACTATATCAATAATATGGGTCCATGTGGATTTTTGGAAAACATCCATTGCAGGTCCTCCACCAATCACACTATATCCTAATAGTGCCCCGGATAATACAGCAATGAAAATCAATCCGATAACAATGAGTAAACGAAGCCAAATTGGCAAAAGTCGGACCTTGATTCTAGGATTCGGCTTCGCCTCGACTTCCTTTATCTCTTCTTCAATTTGTTGTCTCATTACACGATTTTGTTCCATATAGAATGTGAAAGCTCCTTTTAAGAAAACTCGCCGACTGATCTTCCCTTTAAACAGGAATTCAGCAGCTATGCAAAATGATCGGCACGAATGATTCCCTTTGTTATGAATTCATTATAACCGATTTGCTCTAATTCCGCAGGGAGACATTTTATTTACCAGAAACCTTAACGTATTCCATTGACCAATCCGCTCATTTGATCAGCCATCGTTACAGCCCGGGATTGAAATTGGTAAGAACGCTGAACATTGATTAGATCCGTCATTTCTTTGGAAAGATCGACATTTGATGACTCCAGAGACCCTTGACGGACTGCTGCCCGGTTGCGGGAATCCCCTGTTAATGCAGTCATGATATCGTCTTCAGTAACACCCAAGGCATTGAAGTTTTTGGGCAGGCCAAGTAAATTTCCGCCTAGCCGGTCAAGAAATTGCGGTTTCTTGACCGAGACGATTCCGAGCCCAAAACTCTTTTCTCCATATTCTTCCGTATCCACCATCAATAAGCCATTTTCCGAAATCTTAATGTCTTTAATGTTTCCCTCAACGAGGATCGGTTCACCATTTTCATCAAGGACTTTATGTCCAGCAGAGGTAACGAGCATCATTTGGTCGTTAGCATTAGGAGATAAATAAAAGGCCCCATCCCTTGTAAGCCTTGTATTGATCCCATTATCTTCTTGGACGCTTACGGTGAAGAACTGGTCATCCCGGGTGAATGCAGCATCAAGGTTGCGGTCCGTCGTCTTTAAAGCTCCCTGTGAAAGCACCAATTGGGATTGGCTTATCATAGCCCCTGTTCCTTGCCGGATGCCAGGTGTGGTCAATCTTCCTTTTTCCTTGGTCTCACTCGGTTGATTATTGAAACTCTGTGTCAATAAATCATTGAAACTCGTTTGGGTCTTTTTGTAGGCAGTCGTGTCCGCATTCGCGATATTATTACCTATATTTGGTCGATTTTACTTTGCAAATAAAGGATTCGCCTCCTGTACGTAAACACCCGTACTGAGCCCCCCAACCTTGGATAAGTTAGGCATGCTCAATTTGCTCTCCGTAGGAACCGTTTTACCACCCATGTTGCTTATGAGCATTTCCGGAAAAGATCTTACACTCATTTGATCCGCTTTATACCCTGTTGTATTCGCATTGGACATATTGTTTGTGAGCAATTCTGTGCGCCTTTGCTGTGTAAGCATCCCGGAAGCAGCCGTATAAAAACCCCTTAACATCTTCTTCATTCCTCAAATTACATAACTTATCCCGTTCAATTTCTCATATCTATCTTATCGGTCATGAACATCAGTATCTTAAGGAAAGGGACAGCATTAGGCAGAAGAATTTGTCTATATCGTAGGCTAGGTCAGATTTAAAGGAATGGTGTTAAATTCTCGATTAAAAGAAGAGGGCCTATTGCTCATCTGTACTAGAACTGCACGCACTTTCACTATGCTTCACGTTTGTCTGAACCTTAGACCCCTATCTTATGATGCGGATTTCCATCCGCTTTTTAGTTGAATTTGTGCCGTGGCAATTTATCCATATTATCAAGCATGATACCGGTTCCGATTGCTACACAATCCATTGGCTGCTCGGCAATGAGTACTGGGACCTTAAGTTCTTCAGCAAGGAGTAAATCAATCCCGTGAAGCAATGCTCCTCCGCCTGTTAAAATGACGCCGCGGTCGATGATATCAGCAGAAAGTTCTGGCGGTGTCCGCTCAAGCACGCTTTTTGCAGCTTGTACAATGATGGAAACCTGTTCGCGGAGAGCTTCCTCAATTTCTTCCGAGTTGACCGAAATGGTTCTAGGCAATCCCGATACCATATCGCGCCCACGGATATCGATGACTTCATTTCGGGAGCCAGGGAATACGGTTGCAACCTGGATTTTGATGTTTTCCGCTGTACGCTCACCAATAAGGAGCTTGTACTTCCGCTTGATATAATTTAAAATTTCATTATCGAATTTGTCACCGGCCATTTTAATAGAAGAAGATGTAACGATATCCCCCATTGAAAGAACGGCAATATCCGTTGTACCCCCGCCAATGTCCACGACCATATTGCCGCTTGGTTGAAAAATATCCATACCGGCACCGATTGCAGCCACTTTTGGTTCTTCTTCAAGGAATACTTTTTTTCCGCCGCTTTTTTCAGCAGCTTCTTTAATCGCTTTTTGTTCGACACTTGTTATGTTGGTCGGGCAGCAGATTAAAATTCTAGGCTTTGAAAGGAAGCCTTTCACATTCAATGTATTGATAAAATGCTTAAGCATCGATTCTGTCACATCAAAATCCGCAATGACACCGTCTTTTAAAGGACGGATTGCGATGATGTTTCCTGGAGTACGGCCTACCATCTTACGAGCTTCTTCCCCGACAGCAAGAACACGGTTCGTATTCTTATCAATCGCAACTACCGAAGGCTCATTTAACACAATTCCTTTACCTTTGACATGTATAAGAACATTGGCTGTTCCAAGATCTATCCCAATATCTCTAGCAAACATTTCTTAAATCCTCCTTGAATATCCTCACATATAACCTACTTCTGTCCTAATTGTTTATTTTACCATATTGCATTGACACAAGTAAGTATGAATTATAAATAAACACTAATAAATACTATTATTCCCTTTTTTGCCAATATGTAAAAAAGATCAGTGCCTTATGTACTAAATTTTCCGCATTTCCCCATAAAAAAATCCCGGCATGGAACCGCAATCAAGGTTAAGAAAAAAGCTGACATTACTTTCATGTCACCTTATTCAGTCCCCGATTCAATTCCTATTGCCGGAATGATTCAAGTATCATTTAACGATTTCTTCTTCTCTTTCAGAACGTTTATATTTTAATTTTGTCGCTTCTCCACCTCTAAGGTGGCGAATGGATTTATGATAATCCAATATATCCTTCACTTCGTTAGCCAAATCAGGATTAATTTCTGGCAGCCTCTCAGTTAAGTCTTTATGAACCGTGCTTTTAGAGACTCCGAACTCTTTTGCAATGACGCGGACTGTTTTTCTAGTTTCCACGATATACTTTCCTATCTTGATAGTTCTTTCTTTGATGTAATCGTGCACACCACTCGACCTCCCCAAATTGGATGTGAGAAGTGTGAAATGAGATTCGTATTTTTCGAATCGAATACCGCTGCCCTATAAACAATGAAAGATAGAATTATTCACCTATTAGATAATTTGTAATAAACGATTCCTCACCTCAAACACTCTCTTTGCATGGTTTATAACATCTTATTAGCTTGGTTAAGAATATATGCCTAATGGGACAGGAGGTTTGGATTTATTTCTGAATTTCATCTGTTTAATTTCATTAAGCGTAAATTATTTCCCGAGAAATTTGTCAGAAATTCAAAGGTTTCAGCATATTGGCCGATATTTCCTCGAAAAAAAAGGAAGCCGTTCAAAGTGAACGGCCTCCTTTTACCAAATTTTCAGTTGTCGTCATTCGTAACGCTTTAGGTTTTTGTTTTGATTTTATTAAAAATCTTAATCTTAATTAGATTGATTTAACGAATCTTTTAAGGAATCGCTTTCTTCAGTTGTATCTTCACCAGGGACAGAGCCTTCCTCATCAGTGCCACTCTCTAAATCAGTGCTCTCGTCAGTTTCGTCAACTGCAGGAGCTTGCTCCGTGCCAGTTTCAGATTCTTCAACTGCAGGTGTTTCCTCTTTATCAGCTTCAGATCCTTCGACTGCAGGTGTTTCTTCTTTATTGGCTGAATCTTCAAGTTCGCTGCCTTCGGCTTCAGTTGCCGATTGAATCGCAGAAGCTTGTTTATCAACAAAATCAAGTGGGTTTAATGCAATGTTATCTTTTCTGATTTCGAAGTGTACATGTACGCCAGCCTCTTCATTGATTTGGCTTTTTCCAGCTGTAGCAATTGCTTGTCCTTGTTTCACTTTGTCACCGACTGCAACCTTAATGTCTTTAACAGATTGATAACGGGTAACAACGCCATCTTCATGCTCTACTTCAACTAAATTTCCAAGTAACGCATCGTCTTGAACTTTCGTTACATTTCCACTTAAGGAAGCTTTTACTTCAAAAGTCTTTCCATCTTCCATTGCAATGTCTATACCTTTGTTTTGCTCATATCTATTGTTGTAGAAAACCAATGCTTCTTCTTGTGCCTTTTCATCCGCATTCACATCATAAAACTGTTTCTTGATAACCGTTTTGTCTGCATCGGCTACAGGCATCTTGATTGTCTCAAGATTACTATTAACCTCTACAGAAGGCTCACCATAGTTTTTTCCTGTTTCAGCTGATTCCTCTTTGCCATCTTTAGCTGAATCGTCAAAACTATTTTGTAATAAGAAGGCCGCGGCTAAGATTATGGCTGCACTTGCGATATAGATTGCTGATAATGCCCAACGTTGTTTTAGTATACGTCGGATTGTGGAAGTTGGTTTCTTTTCTTCCTCTCTCATATTAATCACCTCAGCAATCATTCTGAACATTTTGTTAAGATTATATACATACAGGAAAAAAATTTTTTAGATTTATTTTGTGGAAATGAAACCGATTTTATTCGTAGAATGGTAAAATGTTTGGTATCTTACTGTTGAAGGATGTTTAAATCATGAAAAAAGCTTTTAAACTTGTGTTAACGTTATTGCCTTTTCTATATATGATTGCCATTTGGATAATGTCGAGCAACCCCGATGATATGATTCTTGATCTTCCCTCATCCTCAATTGACCGATTTATCAAAGAGGCACTTCATCTGGTCGAATTTGCCCTTTTGTATATATTATTAGTTTCCGCCCTTGCTGCAAACCAAAAGCTGAAACCTGGTTTAAGCCTGTTGGCGGCACTTGTGGCTTGCCTTTACGGAGTTATTGATGAATACCACCAATCTTTCGTCCCATACCGCTCCTCTACCTTAATAGACGTCATAAAAGATACCATAGGAGTAGCTGCAGTCTATTTTCATGTCCAATATCATTATTTCAAGCGTGAACGGGGCTTTTTGACCATTATAGAAAAATTAAGCGCAAAAAAATGAGAGATGGGGATTCCCATCTCTCATTTTTTTGCTGTCATCGTATTCAGCCACTTACTTGAAGACTGAACTTTGACGCCTTTATAATAATATTTCACGATGTCTTCATAGGTTTTACCTTCCCTGGCCATGCCATTAGCACCGTATTGGCTCATTCCAACTCCGTGTCCGGATCCTTTTGTCGTGATGACAATCTGGTTACCTTGACGCTCCCAGTCAAAATCGGATGATGTCAGCCCGAGCTTCTCACGAATCTGTTTTCCTGTCATTTTCTTTCCTCCGATTTCCACAACACCTACGCGATTGCCAGATGTTCTTTCAATGACAGTCCCTATTGATGTTCCCGAAGAAAGACTTACACCCAGTTTTCTTTCAAAATCGGCAGTATCCACTACAACTTTATTATAAAATTTTGGTGATTCTTCTTTATCCCATGGACTGGATACACTTTTTAAATAGGGGTAATCAGCTTGCCAATAGTCCTCGGAATTCTCCGTGTAGCCATTACTTGTCGAAAAAAAAGTGGCAGTAATCGGTTTTCCTTCATAGGTTAAAATTTGACCCGCAGTTTCTTTTATAGCCTTGTTAATTTTTTGCATCTTCGATTTATAATCAGAGCCCCACTGTTTTTTCAGCTCATCATTATTCTTATAAACTTGGTGCATGACCGTATCGCTGACATCGGCACCATCCGGCAAGCCCAATCGACTTTCGCTTATAAGCTGATTGACAATGTAAGTTCTCGCTGTCAATGCTTGAGCCTTCAGAGCTTCTTCTTCAAAATCCGCTGGCATTTCAGCCGCAACCACACCAGTCAAGTACGATTCAATCGGCAGTTTTTCAATCTTCTTTGCAGATGTTCGGTAAACCGCAACTTCTACTGAACTCATTTCATTTGCAGCTACCTCTTTACCCTCATTCTTCACTTTCTTTTCTAATTGTTCTGTCAACTGACCACTTGTCTTATCATTTGAAAATGGAAGCACAAGCACTGCCGGAATCATGACAATTACGAATGCTACTGCTATGAATAGTACGATCATCGGTTTGATTGCTTTCAAATTCCTGAGCCTCCCTACACTTGTTTTCTCTGCCGTATATAATCGTATCCAGCAGGTATCTTTACATAACAAATGTATGTCGAAGGACAAGCTTTTATGAATAGAAAAACGACATCTCTATTTAACTGTAGTCGATGAGTCCGGATCAAGACAAAAAAAACCATTCACGGTTCAATGACTCGAACGTGAATGGTTCTATAAGCTATTTATGCGTTTAAATCTGCAATTTTTTTTGTTTCAGCAGGTACATCTTCGTTAATACGTTCCACATCTGCACCTAGGGATGCCAATTTGCCATGGAAATTCACGTACCCTCTGTCAAGATGCTTCAATTCTGTAACACGTGTAATGCCATCCGCAACCAATCCAGTCAGGATGAGCGCTGCCGCGGCACGTAAGTCTGTTGCAGCTACTTCAGCACCTTGAATGTTAGTAGGTCCATTAACGATAACGGAACGACCTTCTATTTTAATATTGGCATTCATGCGACGGAATTCCTCAACATGCATAAAACGGTTTTCGAAAACGGTCTCCGTAATCATACTTGTTCCTTCTGCACGAAGTAATAATGCCATCATTTGCGATTGCATATCAGTCGGGAAACCAGGATGCGGCATTGTTTTGATATCAATGGCCTTCAAGGTTTTGGGACCGATAACGCGTAATCCATCTTCTTCTTCAAGAATTTGAACGCCCATTTCCTCCATTTTAGCAATAAGGGAAGTAAGGTGTTCAGGTACAGCTCCTTGAACAAGAACATTGCCGCCAGTAAGAGCAGCCGCAGTCATGAATGTACCAGCTTCGATACGGTCAGGTATAATCGTATGTTCAGTGCCATATAATTTATCGACACCTTCGATTCTCATCGTACCGGTACCGGCACCTCTGACTTTGGCACCCATTTTATTAAGGAGATTCGCAAGATCTACAATTTCAGGCTCTTTGGCCACATTTTCAAGAATAGTTATACCTTCAGCAAGTGTTGCTGCCATCATGATGTTTTCAGTGGCACCCACACTCGGGAAGTCAAGATAAACTCTTGCACCCTTAAGTCTGCCTTCTACCTCGGCATCAATGAAACCATTGCCGACCTTCACTTTTGCTCCCATCGCTTCAAAGCCCTTTAAATGCTGGTCGATAGGACGTGATCCGATGGCACAGCCACCAGGAAGAGCAACGCGGGCCCGGCCATTCCTTGCTAGTAATGAGCCCATCACTAAAACGGAAGCTCTCATTTTACGTACATATTCAAATGGTGCTTCTTCTAATAACTCTCTTGATGCATCTACAGTTACTTGATTGTCATGAAAGGCAACATCAGCATTTAAGTTGCGCAATACTTCATTGATTGTATATACATCGGAGAGCGTAGGAACATCTTTAATGATACTTTTCCCATCACTTGCTAATAATGTTGCAGCGATAACTGGCAAAACGGCGTTTTTAGCACCTTCTACTTTAACTGTCCCGCTAAGCCTTTTTCCGCCGCGGACGATGATTTTTTCCAAAAGTATTCCCCTCCGCGTCCATTTTCTCTATATTAATATTCAAACGTTATGATTGGTGTGCCAACTACAAAGTTCGTTCGGTCACCCAATCCTTCTGTCCGTAGCCCAAACTGCAAATTTAATTTTTCTTTTGTCAATGGTTGTTTAAACAATGTTGAATGTGCAGATATAGATGTAAAGTTTTTTTCTTGCACACTCTCAATTTCCCTTGCTTGGAACATATCTAACAGGTCTTCAGTTTTAGAGTTTAAAACCGAATCCATATTATCATTGATAGACCCTTTAATACAAGAAAAAATTGAGGGAGTTCCTATAAATAGGTCATTCACCCTGTTTTGGAACGTAGCAGTAAAAAATGCCGCATTGGCTTCCTTCCACTCTTTCCCCTCCACTTCGTAAATAACATAGGTAACTTTATCAAATTTCTCTTCCGTTGTCATTATTTTAATAGACTCGGTCAGACCTGAATCGACATTGTAAGTTAACGCCTCAGCCTTCCAGCCGGAAGCATCATCTTTCCGGTGCCATTGAAATTGAGGGTATTTTCGTTTTAAAGCTGTAACTTCGCTTTCAAACTCTTGTTTAGTTGTAATCTCTTTATTTATTTCTCTAGTGAGTACAGACCAATCCCCTATGTCCAAATCTTCATCTTTTTGTAACAGTCCCACCATTTTAACTATATCTGGTTTACTTTCTGCCACAATCGTACTATTCCCAATTAAAATCACCGTCAAACCGAGAAATACTATGTATGTTAACATTTTTTTGTTTAAATTAAACATGTTAAATCCCTCCCCTTTTACACATTCTTTCCATAAGGAGAGAGATCATACTTCAAGTTTTCCGACAATTGGTGACAACTTCCCCTTAAACTGGCAGGAAGCAAAAGCGAATACAAGAGTAGAATCATATTTTGCTATAAGAAAACTCTTACAGCTTATCAGTCATTACTAAACATATACGGAAGTTGATTTGCAAATCCCAGGTAGTCGAGGAAGAAATTACTTACAACTGAACCGATGGCAACCGTCAATAAAATATATAAAACCCTGGCCTTGATGACCGAATTGGATCTTAAGATTTTATCAAAATGTAATGCCTGTAAAGCCCACCAGGTAACTGCGATGAAAAACAAGTGTGCAATAATCCCTGTTAAAGCCTGCTGTCCCATTGCAGAAAACATGTACATACCTCCTAAAAGACACCCAAATTCTATTCTAACACAAAACCCCTGCATATTTGGAATTTAAAAGGAAGAATTGCAAAATATCTTTTTAAAACTGTAAATAGAGGCTTGATCCAATGGAACAAGCCTCTGATACAGGCATTATATCATTTACTTGAAATAAAGTCTGTAAATTCGCCAAATTGATCATGGATAAAATCAAAGGCAATATTTGGTGCCACCCCGAAAAGAATGGTGCCTATCACGCAAATGATCAACACGGCGTATAGACCCGGACGAATTTTAATGACCATCTCCGAATGAATGGGCCGGAAAAAGACCTGCACCAATAATCCGAAATAATACACATAGGAAACAATGGTTCCTGCAATCATGATTCCCGCGAGGACAAAATGTCCAGGCTCCGTTATGAATGTTCCAAGAAAAATATTGAGCTTGCCAATGAAACCTGTCGTCCCGGGAATTCCAGCAAGCGCCAGGATAAATACGGTGAATGCCATGGCAAGATACGGTGATTTCCTCCCCAGCCCTGCAAGAATGCTAATATCTTCTGACCCACTTTGACTGGAGAGCAGCTGGATGACTGCAAATACACCTATATTCATCAATACATAAGCCATTAGATAAAACCAGACAGTATCCAGCAGGAAATACCCCCCGCCCAATGTTGCCACCGCTACTAGCAGGTAACCCGCATGGGCGATGCTTGAATAGGCGAACAATCGTTTTAAATTTTGCTGCCTTAACGCAACCACATTTCCAATGATGATCGTCAGCCCCGCCAATGAAGCTATATAAATATTATTTTTTTCCAAAAAGTCGAGCGCTCCGAACGTATCACCGGAAGCTGTTAGGAACAACGAGAGAAAAATGCGCAGGATGATGACGAAACCCGCCATTTTCGAAATTACGCTCAAGAAGGCTGTGACCGGTGTCGGTGCCCCCTCATAGACATCCGGCGCCCACATATGAAATGGGGCGGCAGCTATCTTGAAGGATACACCGACAAATACCATGAAAAAAGCGAGTCCCATAATGTATTGCAGCTGGCCGTCCGTCATTGCAGCCATCGTCCGGCTCATTTCGCCTAGATTGACGGAACCGGTCACTCCATATAAATAGCTCATTCCGAATAAAGTGATCGCCGTGGAAATGCCTCCGTTTATCACATACTTCATGGACGCTTCGTTGGACTTCCGATCATGCTTGCGTATTCCGACCAATATATAAGATGAAAGTGAAAGCAGTTCCAGTCCAACGAACAGCGTTATCAAATCACCGCTTGAGGACATGACCATCGCTCCAAGCAAAGCGGTCAGGAACAGATAATAAAATTCCCCCCGGTGCTCCCGCAGCCCCTCATGCGGTTCATATCCTTCAGCCAGAAGGATGATCAGGGCCGCTCCGAATAATAGCAGCAGCTTAAAAGCTTTTGCAAATGAATCCAAACGAAACGTATCGGATAAGATACTGACTGTCTCAAATGAAAGCAGGCTAATCAGTGACAAACAGGCCAAAATGATTCCGGTTAACGCGAGCCATGCCAGTTTTCTCCGATTAAAGTGCTTCGGCCAAAATAAATCCAATATCGAAAGAAACATGGCCGTTCCAAGGATGATGAATTCCGGCATCATCGCTCCCCAATCATAAGAAAGCATCGTGTTCCAATCCATCCTTCATCGCCCCCCTAGAGCTAGCATCATGGCTTCAATCGTTCCTTGAAGAGGCCCGCCTAACAAATTTGGATATACTCCAACAGTTATTATCAAACCGAGAAGAACCAATGCCGGAAAAAACTCCCAGCCCCTAAAGTCCCGTTTCTCTGTTTCTATCAAGCTATCATTTTTTCCGAAAGTAATCAGCATGACCGCCCTCAGTACGTAAACAGCGGTTAATACCAGCCCGATCACCCCTATTCCCGCAAGCAACGGCTGACTTTTGAATAAGCCAAGAAATACCATGAATTCGCTGATGAAGCCGGACATGCCAGGTAAACCGAGTGAAGCCAGCCCACTGGCTAACATAAACCCTGAAAAAATCGGCATCGACTTGGCCAATCCCCCAAGCTTAGGAAGCATCGTGGTTCCCGTACGCTCATACAACACTCCCACCAGAAAAAACAACAAAGCGGCAATTAGCCCGTGTGAGATGACTTGAAAAATGGCTCCCTGAATGCCCGCTTCATTCAAGGCTCCCAGCCCCATCATGACGATACCCATATGTGAGATTGACGAGTAGGCTAAAACGAGCTTGAAATCCGTTTGTACCAACGCTAGAAATGCACCATATAAAAAACTGAGGACCCCAAACAGGACAATGGTAAAGGCCAAGCTTTTATATTGTTCAGGAAATATCCCCATTCCAAACCGGATGATTCCGTATGCCCCTATTTTCAATAAGACCCCCGCATGTATCATGACTATGGATGGAGGTGCTTCTGCATGGACCCGCACCATCCAGCTGTGAAAGGGAAAGACGGGCAGCTTTATCGCAAATGCAACGAGAAAGGCGAGACATAAACCATATTTCATCGAACCGGATATGGGTGCAAAAAGCGAAACACCGCCCATTGTCATCATCTGTGTCAATGCCGCAATGTTAGTGGTACCTGTCCTGGCAAACAAAATCAAAATGGCCACCAATAAAACGGCTGAACCAATGCCATTATAAATCAGAAAACTATAAGAAGCCTTCTCCCTCTCCAGAAAGCCCCATCTACCAATTAAAAAGAAAGCGGGAATCAATGTCATTTCAAAAAAGATGAAAAAAAGAATCAAATTTTCTGCCGTGAAGACACCGAGCATTCCGGTCTCCAGGATCAAGAATAACAAATAATACCCTTTCCATTCTTTTTTTATATAAATGGATGCGAGGGCGGCCAGTGATGAAATGATTGTTGTCAGTAATATGAAGATGAGGCTTAATCCATCCAGCCCCAACTCAAAGTCAACCGTGAAGAGCTTGGGATCATACATCTCCAAGTTCCCAAACCTGATCCAATTCAACTTAATGTCAAATAAGGATAGGGCCACACCCGAATAATATTGGCTGCATAGAAAGAACGATAGGAAAAGGGGAGGCAGTGTTCCGAAAATGCCAAATTGTTTAATGGTCCTTTCCTCTTTTTTCGGCATAAGGGCAACCATCACTATGCCCAGCAGCGGTGAAAACACTAAAAGTGAGAGCAAATAGACATTCATCTTAGATACCCCCCAGTCACTGCAAAAATCACCAACAGTACCGCAAGTCCCAGAAAGGCTATCATGCCATATTGCTGTACCTGCCCCGTTTGCAGTTTAGACCCTATTTTCCCCAATCCTTCTATTGAACTTGTTACAGTGGAAACCAGGCCACCGATAATGAACCTTTCAATATAAGATAGGAATATACTAAAGCCTTTGATTGCATAACCTGCAGTAAGATGGTAAATCTCATCTATATAATACTTATTTTCCAAAACCCTATATACCCCGGAGTTTTCTTTGACAAGCCATTCCCGAGGCAGCTTCTTTTTAGCGTATATCATATAAGCAAGGTATATCCCGGCCAGCGATACAAGCACAGCCATCAACATTATCCAAACGGGCCCCTCACTATGGCTGGCTCCTAGAAGAGTTTCATTTCCCTCCACAAGCCACTCCCCAAGGAAAGTTCCAAACCACGGTGTTTGGATATACCCACCGATTACAGCAAGCACAGCCAGTGCGAGCATCGGAATTAACATGATGGAAGGTGATTCCTTGACTTGTTTTACTTGACTGCGCGAATCGCCTGCAAACATCATGAAAAACAGCCGGAACATATAAAACGCAGTTAAAAAGGAGGTAACCACCGCTAGACCAAACAATATATAACTACCATTCTCCCAGGCAGCCATCAGAATTTCATCCTTACTGAAAAAACCCGAGAGCAACGGAAACCCCGATATCGCCAAAGTGCCAGTCAAGAACAGCGGCCCGGTCCAATTCAACTTACCCCATAGACCGCCCATTTTCTCCATATCCTGTGTATGTATTGCGTGAATAACACTGCCAGCTGCCAAAAACAGCAATGCTTTAAAAAAGGCATGGGTCATTAAATGAAACACCCCGGCCACATATCCCGAAGTACCCAAAGCAAGCATCATAAAACCGAGCTGAGAGATTGTCGAATAGGCCAATACACGCTTAACATCCTTTTGCACTATGGCAATGCTTGCGGCAAATATGGCTGTTACTCCACCTGTTATTGCTACGACCTGCATCGCAGCTGAACTAGCCATGAATAACGGAAACATGGCAGCTACCAGGTAAACCCCTGCAGCAACCATGGTTGCTGCGTGTATCAATGCCGAAACCGGAGTCGGGCCTTCCATTGCATCTGGAAGCCATGTGTGAAGTGGAAATTGTCCAGACTTTCCAACCGCACCGATGAAAATCAAAATAGCGATTAATGTCAGTTTTCCACTTGATATCATGCCCGATTGAACGGCTTGAAAGATCTCTCCATATTCAAAGCTGCCTGTTTCCCAGAATAGGAGAATGATGCCGATCAAGAGCCCTACATCCCCAATCCTGGTCATGATGAATGCCTTCTTCGCTGCAGCCTTAGCTTCCAGTTTATAAAAGTAAAACCCGATGAGCAGGAAAGAACCCACCCCGACCAATTCCCAGAAGATATAAAGCTGTAATAAATTGGGTGCCATGACTAGACCAAGCATGGCAAAGGTGAAGAAGCCCAGATAAGCATAAAAAATGGAGAATCGCACTTCACCCTTCATATACCCCTTCGAATATATCTGGACAAGCAGGCTGACAAGGGAAACGATCACAAGCATCAAGGCATTAAGCTGATTGATTTCGAATCCAGCTGTAAGTTCTGTCCCTCCGAAGGAAAGCCAATCTATCGATATATCATAAGTGGGTTCTTTAAATCGTTCTATCAGGACAAGCAACGATAAAACAAACGAAGCCAATGTACATATTATTCCTATAAAAGCCCCTCGTTCCCGCAACCGCCCGCCTGATAGAAGCAGAACCAGAAACGTGACGAGTGGAAAGATCGGTATGAGCCATGCGTGCTCCATCATCGTATCAAATCCCCTTCTTCATTTATATAAACCTTCAATTCTTCATTATTTCCATTTCATCGACATTGACCGTCTTCCGATTGCGATAAAGGGACATTAGTATAGCCAGCCCTACAGCTGCCTCGGCCGCAGCAATCGTAATCGTGAATAAGGAGAAAACTTGGCCCGTAATGGATGGCGTTACCCCGAATTTACTGAAGGCAACTAAATTGATATTCGCAGCGTTCAGCATCAGCTCGATTGAAATCAAAACAATGACCGTATTTCTTTTCGTCAAGGCACCATACAGCCCTATACAAAATAATACGAGTGCCAAAACAAGGTAAGCAGACAAGGGAACTCCCGTCATGAACGATCTCCCTCCTCATCATCTTTTTTTGCCAATACTATGGCACCGACTAAAGCAACAAGCAGGAGTACCGACATCACTTCAAATGGAATCACATATTTCGAAAAAAGTTCGATTCCTATTTGCTTTGTATTTTCCTCATGCAAGGCCGTTGGCTGTACTGGTATATCCAGATTATAAATTCCCAGATAAACCGCCACGGCGAATCCAGCAATCGCTGCGAGCAAGGAGAATTTCCCCCAGCCCCCTTTAGCGGGTGGATCATTTTCCTGGTGTTTTGTCAGCATGATCCCAAATAGCATCACGATCGTGATCGCCCCTGAATAAATAAGGATTTGGACAATGGCGACAAACTCGGCCGAAAGCAACATATAAATGCCTGCAATGCCCAAGAAAGTAAAAACAAGTGCAATTACCATGTGCACCACTTTTGTTAGCGTAATCAGCAGCACCCCGCCTAATATCGCGACGAGTGCTAAACCAATAAAGGCAATTAATTCACCCGACAAACTCATACTTTATTCACCTTCCGGATATTTTCATCATTTTCATCCAGCCATTCCAGATTTTTAAATAGATGATCACGGCTATACTCCGCCAGCTCGAATTGATTCGTCATCACGATCGCTTCTGTAGGGCAGACCTCCGTACATAAATCACATAAAATGCAAATCTCGAAATTGATGTCATACGTATCGATGATTTTCCCTTTTTTCGATGGATCCGGATGTTTCTTACCAGTTAATTGAATACAATCCGTTGGACAAATCGTCACGCATTGATTGCATACAATACACTTTTCGGGATAGAATTTTTGGATTCCGCGGAATCGGTCAGGGAGCGGAAGCGGCTCATTCGGGTAGTCATAGGTCACTTTTTTCCTCGTCAAGTTCTTTAATGTATAGGTTAAACCTTTTGCTAAACCAAGCATATAAATCCCTCGCTTTCCGACCAGCATAAGTTTCTAAAAAAGGTTAATCAATTCTTTTATTAGTGCCGTCAAAAATATATTTGCTAATGCAACCGGAAGCAGCACTTTCCATCCGAATTCCATCAATTGGTCGGCCCTTATACGAGGAAAGGTTACACGAATCCAGACCAATACATAGAATACGGCACTGAACTTCAGACCGAACCAGATGGCTGCCGGAATAAAATCCAAAAACGGAATAGAATTCCATCCCCCTAAAAATAATACAGTGGTTAACGTTGCCATTGCAAACATATACACATATTCGGATAACATAAAGAAAGCCCATCGAAATCCAGAGTATTCAACATGATAGCCTGCAACAAGTTCGGATTCCGCTTCCGGAAGGTCAAAAGGAACCCTGTTCAACTCGGCAACCGCTGCAATAAAAAACACGATAAACGCAATCGGCTGAAGAAAAATGAACCAAACCTTTTCCTGGGCTGCAACTATATCATTCAAGTTTAAACTGCCTGTTAGGAGGACGATTCCCACTAGCGACATCACCAATGGGATCTCATAAGATATCATTTGCGCGGCTGCCCTCATTCCGCCAATCAAAGAATATTTATTATTGGATGCCCAACCCGCAGTGACGATGCCGATGGTCGATATGCCGGAAATCGCAATATAATAAAGCAGCCCGACACCTATATCTGCAAATTGGAAGGCATCGGTGAACGGCAAGGTGGCAAGGACCATGAAAGCAGGAGCAAAAGCAATTACCGGAGCTAAAATATATAACGGCTTATCCGCTTTTTTGGGTATCGTATCTTCCTTGATCAGAAGTTTCAAAACGTCAGCAACGGTCTGCAAGAGACCCCATTTCCCCCCAATTTGGTTTGGGCCGACACGCATTTGCATGAACCCCATGATTTTTCGCTCTGAAAGGATTCCATAGGTTACAAAACCTAATACAACGAACAGGAGCAGGACTGCCAAACCAAAAAAAATGCCAAAATTCAGTAGGCCTGGAGCGGAGTGGAGAAGATCCTTGATCATTTATCCATCAACCTCCCCTAAAACGATATCGATTGCACCTAATATCGTTATCAAGTTCGCCATATTTTCCCCTTCCAATAATTTCGGAAGAATTTGCAGATTATAAAATGAAGGTCTGCGAAATTTCAAACGGTATGGCTCCTTTTTCCCTTCACTCGCGATATAGCAGCCTATTTCCCCTCTTGGTGATTCAATTCGGACAAATGCTTCACCCTTAGGAACCTTTATTATTTTAGGGACCTTAGCAAGGATCGGCCCTTCTGGAAATTGCTCAACCGCCTGCTCGATGATTTTCAGTGATTGTTCGATTTCTTCCATCCTACAGTGATAGCGTGAAAAGGCATCACCCTCTTCCCTTGTAGGAACATCAAATGTGAACCTGTCGTAAATGGAATATGGCTCATTTTTTCGTAAATCCCATTTCACACCTGTACACCTTAAATTGGCACCGCTAAGCGAATACTGCAGGGCTTCTTCCTTCGTATAGATGCCCACCCCTTTAACCCGATTAACAAAGATTTCATTCCCTGTCACAAGCTCATGGTAACCGGCAAGCTGCTCCCTCATATAAGGGACAAACTCGGCAACCTTCGAAATCCAGTCTTCAGGAGCATCCCATTTCACGCCTCCGACACGCATATAATTGAATGTAAGGCGTGCCCCTGACAATTCAGTCAATAAATTAACGATCATTTCACGCTCTCGAAATGCGTATAGGAAAGGGCTCGTCGCACCTATATCCAGCAAGTATGTACCCCACCAGACAAGGTGGCTTGCCACTCGGCCCAATTCCATTGCGATAACCCGCAAATATTCTGCCCTTTCGGGGATCTCCACCCCCATCATTGTCTCAACAGCATGGCAAAGCACATAATTATTTGTCATTGCCGCTAGATAATCGAGCCGATCGGTATACGGGATTATTTGTGTATATTGCAGATTTTCCGCTAGTTTTTCCGTACCGCGATGCAAATACCCAATGACAGGTGTTGCCTCTTTTATAATTTCACCGTCAATCTTGATGACAAGCCGAAAAACACCATGTGTACTCGGATGCTGCGGCCCGACATTGAGAAGCATTTCTTCCGTCCTTAACATTGGGCTTACACCTCCACATCATAAGGCTGATAATCTTTTCTAAGGGGATACCCTTTCCAATCTTCACCAAGTAAAATCCGCTTTAAATCAGGGTGTTCATAAAAGTTAATACCTAATAAATCATACGCCTCGCATTCTGGCCAATTTGCTCCTGACCATAATGGGACCAATGATGGAATAACGGGAGAATCCCTATCAAGTTTCACCTTCAAGGCAACTGATTGGTTCATTTTGAATGAATGTAAGTGTACATAGATTTCCATATGGGTTTCAAAGTCCGTACCATGAAGTTCCGATAAATATGAAAAGTTAAGCTGTTCATCGTACCGCAGATATTTTGCTATTGAGAAATATGTATCCGGATTAGCCAATAAAGTGGGTACATCTTTTGATAATCTATTAATATAGTGCTCTAATAATGCCCCTTGTCCTACATGGCTCTCAATAGCAGAAACAATTTGATCGAGTTTTGACTGATTTGGGGAAAGTTCGCTAGGGGTGTTAACTTCCTCGCTTTCCTTTACAGCAGTCCTGTTCTTCGCAGCAGCCGCCGCTTTCGCTTTGGCAGCGGCGGCTGCCTTCGCCTTGACTGCTGCCGCTGCCTTTTGCTTCGCTATATCCATTTCGCCTTCCGGCTTTTCCGCCGCTTCTTCTTTTGCCTGTTTTCGGGCCAATGCGGCGGCCTTCGCCTTGGCTGCGGCCTCCGCTTTTTGTTTTGCTATATCCATTTCGCCTTCCGGCTTTTCCGCCGCTTCTTCTTTCGCCCGTTTTCGGGCCAATGCGGCGGCCTTCGCCTTGGCTGCCGCTGCCGCTTTTTGCTTCGCTATGTCCATTTCGCCTTCCGGCTTTTCCGCACTTTCAGCTTTTGCCTGTTTTCGGGCCAATGCGGCGGCCTTCGCCTTGGCTGCCGCTGCCGCTTTTTGCTTCGCTATGTCCATTTCGCCTTCCGGCTTTTCCGCACTTTCAGCTTTCGCCTGTTTTCGGGCCAATGCGGCGGCCTTCGCCTTGGCTGCCGCTGCCGCCTTTTTCTTCGCTAAGTCCATTTCGCCTTCCGGCTTTTCCGCACTTTCAGCTTTCGCCTGTTTTCGGGCCAATGCTTCAGCCTTCGCCTTGGCAGCGGCCTCCGCTTTTTGTTTCGCTAAGTCCTCCTTTTCACTCATCTATATCACCCGCTTTCCGGTTTTCGCCTCGTAACGGATTTTTTCTTTTAATTTATTGATCCCATAAATAAGTGCAGCTGGGTTTGGGGGACAACCAGGTATATATACATCGACAGGTACAATTTGATCTACCCCCTTGACCACTGAGTAAGAGTGAACATAAGGTCCACCAGCAGTTGCACAGGACCCCATTGCAATAACCCATTTTGGTTCTGGCATTTGTTCGTATAATCTGCTTATTATTGGAGCCATTTTTTTTGTTACCGTTCCTGAGACAATCATGACATCCGATTGTCTGGGTGATGTCCGAAAAAATGAACCAAATCGGTCCAAATCATAATGAGAGGATCCGACGCCCATCATTTCAATTGCACAACATGCCAAACCGAAAGTCATTGGCCAGAGTGAGTTACTTCTAGCCCAGCCTTTTATTTGCTCAAGTGTGGATAAAAAAATGCTATGGCGTATTTCTTCCATTTCTTTAGGGGTAAGTTCATCCAACTTCATTTCCACTTTAACACCTTCTTTTTCCAAGCGTAAATTAGCCCAAGCATTAGAATCAGGACAAAAAACAGCATTTCAATCAATGCAAACAGTCCGAGCTCATCATAGGCAACCGCCCATGGGTAAAGAAAAACCGTTTCTACATCAAATATGACGAACATCAATCCGAATAAATAATACCTGACATTGAATTGAACCCTTGAATCCTGAAAAGGCTCGATTCCACTTTCATAAGTCGTATATTTCATATCTGTCGGTTTATAAGGCCTGAGCAGTCTACCAAGAAATAAAGCGATCACAGGTAATAAAATGCCGAGACAAAGGAAAACAAATACTATTAAATAATTATTTTGGTAAATATGCAGCTGTCCCATGTTCATCTCCCTTTATGGATAAATCATGTTAAATGGGTGCGATTCAAATTTGCTTGTCTTCTTTTTGGATACCGTTTTAAATATTATGCAGGGTAACATTCTTTTAGAAGCAACGTGATAGGAGGGGGTATGAAGCAATAAATGTAAGCGTATACATTATAACATTAGGATAAAATCATGTCGATGAGCTAAGGTTTAAAATGGAAAATACTTTACTCTATAATTCGACCTTTTTTTCCTAATTCCGATATTGAATGTCAATAATCCTCAAAAATCTTCTGGATAAAAAAACACCTGATCTTACCACGAAGGGTTTGATCAGGTGTTTTCATAAATTAAAGTTATCGCATTTCTGCAATTTGGATTCGGTTGATGGCACGTTTAAGCGCTAAATCAGCTCTTTTGGCATCATTTGATCCATCATTGTTCTGCAATCTTTGTTCAGCACGGGCTTTTGCTGCTTGAGCACGTGCAAGATCGATAGTTTCAGCTCTTTCAGCAGATTGAGCCAAAATGGTTACCACATCAGGGCGAACTTCCAAGAAGCCACCATTTACAGCTACATAGTCTGTGTTGCTTCCATTTTTAAGACGGACAGCACCGATGGCAAGAGGAGCTACAGTTGGAACGTGTCCAGCCATAATTCCTAGCTCACCGCTTTTAGCTTTAGTGCTTACCATTTCAACTTCTGCATCATATACTGGGCCATCGGGAGTAACAACATTGACTTTAATGGTCTTCATTTCATTCCCTCCTAGGTCCCTTTAATTAAGCCATTTCTTTTGCTTTAGCAACAACTTCTTCGATGCGGCCGACTAGACGGAAAGCATCTTCAGGAAGTTCGTCATATTTTCCAGCTAGGATATCTTTGAATCCTTGGACTGTTTCTTTAACTGGTACATAAGATCCTTTTTGACCAGTAAATTGTTCAGCCACGTGGAAGTTTTGTGACAAGAAGTTTTGAATTCTACGAGCACGGGCAACGATTACTTTTTCGTCTTCGCTTAACTCGTCCATACCCAAGATCGCAATGATATCTTGAAGTTCTTTATATTTCTGTAAAGTTGATTGAACTTGACGTGCTACACTATAGTGCTCAGCGCCAACGATTTCTGGGCTAAGGGCACGAGAAGAAGAAGCCAATGGATCAACTGCTGGGTAGATACCCATTTCAGAAAGCTTACGCTCAAGGTTAGTTGTTGCATCCAAGTGAGCGAAAGTTGTAGCTGGAGCCGGATCCGTATAGTCATCGGCAGGTACATAGATCGCTTGAATGGATGTAACAGAACCTTTATTAGTTGAAGTGATACGTTCTTGTAATTGACCCATTTCTGTAGCAAGAGTTGGTTGGTAACCTACCGCTGAAGGCATACGGCCTAGAAGGGCAGAAACCTCAGAACCTGCTTGAGTGAAACGGAAGATGTTATCGATGAAGAAAAGAACATCTTGTCCTTGTTCGTCACGGAAATATTCAGCCATTGTCAAACCACTTAGAGCTACACGCATACGTGCACCTGGTGGCTCGTTCATTTGTCCGAATACCATCGCTGTTTTCTTAATAACACCAGAATCAGTCATCTCGTAGAAAAGGTCATTTCCTTCACGAGTACGCTCACCTACACCAGCGAATACAGAGATACCGCCGTGCTCTTGTGCGATGTTATTAATAAGTTCTTGGATAAGTACAGTTTTACCAACACCGGCACCACCGAAGAGACCGATTTTACCACCTTTGATGTAAGGTGCAAGTAAATCTACTACTTTAATACCAGTTTCAAGAATTTCAACGGTTGTTGATAAGTCCTCAAAAGTTGGTGCTTGCCTGTGAATTGGATCACGACGCACCTCTGCTGTAAGTGGTTCAAATAGGTCAATGTTTTCCCCTAATACGTTGAAAACGCGGCCTAGAGTTACTTCACCTACAGGAACTGAAATTGGAGCTCCTGTATCAACAGTCTCTGCACCACGAGTTAAACCATCAGTGGAAGACATTGCTACAGTACGAACTGTATTATCACCTAGTTGAAGGGCTACTTCAAGAGTTAGTCCTGTACCAGACGCTGTATTTTCGATTCTTAACGCGTTATAGATCTTAGGAAGTTGTCCGTCTTCGAATTTCACGTCAACAACCGGACCCATAACTTGAGTAACGCGTCCTATATTCATCGTTTTCCCTCCTAACGTTGCTTATAACGACTATCGAGATTATGGAACGGCCAAGCTTCGTCCGGGCCGACCGTCCCCTTTATGATTTTATTCTAAAGCTGCTGCACCGCCAACAATTTCCGTGATTTCTTGAGTAATTGCGGCTTGACGCGCACGGTTATATTGCAATGAAAGCGAGTCGATCAATTCTTTCGCATTATCGGTTGCATTTTTCATTGCAGTCATACGTGCAGAGTGCTCACTTGCTTTACCATCTAACAAAGCACCATAAATTAAACTTTCTGCGTACTGAGGTAGTAATACCTCAAGAATTTCTTCTGCATTCGGTTCAAATTCATAAGAAGTCAATGCTGCATTGGAAGTATTAAAGTCAGCTAAAGGAAGGACTTGCGTTTCCGTTACATCCTGCTGGATTGGGCTGACATAATGGTTATAGTACATATATAGCTCATCACACAGTTCATTTAAATACAAATTCACTGTTGATTTAGCAAGGGAGCTAATGTCAGCGAAAGACGGCTGATCAGGAACCCCAGTTACTTCAAGCTCTACGTGCATATTACGGCTGACAAAGAAATCACGGCCAACCCTTCCGATTGCGATAATGACGAACTCATCATTGGATTTATGGCGTTCAAGAATAGTTTTATGAACGTGGCGAAGGATGCTACTGTTGTATGCTCCTGCCAATCCGCGGTCCGATGTGATTACCAGGTAACCGGTTTTCTTCACTGGACGTGAGACAAGCATTGGATGAGATGCACCCGTACTTCCGTTCGCAATACTTGATACTACTTCTTGAATTTTATCCATATATGGAACATATGCCTTAGCATTAGCTTCAGCACGGTTCATTTTAGAAGCAGATACCATCTGCATCGCTTTTGTAATTTGACTCGTCTTTTTCGTTGAAGTAATCCGAGACTTAATATCGCGTAAAGAGGCCATTCATTCTCACCACCCTTTATAAATTAGTTAGACCTTATTATTCAGAAATAACGAAGTTCTTTTTGAACTCGTTAATTGCAGCAACGATAGCAGCGTCTTCAGGAAGACCTTTAGTTGTGCGAATGTGATCTAATAATTCTGGATGAGAACGATCTAGGAACACATAGTATTCTTCTTCAAAACGAAGGATATCCGATACTGGAATATCATCTAGATGACCTTTAGTCAATGCATAGAAAATCATGACTTGTTTTTCAACTTTAATTGGTTTATTTAGATCTTGCTTAAGAACTTCAACTGTACGAGCACCACGGTTAAGTTTTGCTTGAGTAGCAGCATCAAGATCAGAACCGAATTGAGAGAATGCTTCCAATTCACGATAAGAAGCCAAGTCCAGACGTAATGTACCAGCAACTTTTTTCATCGCTTTAATTTGTGCAGATCCACCAACACGGGATACGGAAAGACCAGCGTTAATCGCAGGACGTACACCTGAGAAGAACAAATCAGATTGTAAGAAGATTTGTCCATCTGTGATGGAAATAACGTTTGTTGGAATGTAAGCAGAGATATCGCCTGCTTGTGTTTCAACAAATGGAAGCGCAGTAATTGAACCAGCACCTAGAGTGTCATTCAATTTTGCTGCACGCTCAAGTAAGCGGGAGTGCAAGTAGAATACATCCCCAGGGAATGCTTCACGACCTGGAGGACGGCGAAGAAGCAAGGAAAGTTCACGGTATGCTGATGCTTGTTTAGAAAGATCATCATATACCACTAAAACGTGCTTGCCAGCGAACATGAACTCTTCACCCATAGTCACACCAGCATATGGAGCTAGGTATAAAAGTGGTGCTGGTTGAGAAGCTGATGCAGATACAACGATTGTGTAATCTAGTGCACCATTTTTACGTAGTGTCTCAACTGTTCCACGAACTGTTGATTCTTTTTGACCAATAGCAACATAAATACAGATCATGTCTTGGTCAGCTTGGTTAAGGATTGTATCGATTGCAACTGATGTTTTACCAGTTTGACGGTCACCGATGATTAACTCACGTTGTCCGCGTCCGATTGGTACTAGAGCATCGATTGCCTTAATCCCTGTTTGTAATGGCTCATGAACAGATTTACGGTCCATAACGCCTGTAGCAGGGCTTTCGATTGGACGAGTTTTTGTTGTAGCGATTGGACCAAGACCATCTAATGGTTGTCCTAGCGGATTCACGACACGCCCGATTAATTCTTCTCCAACTGGCACTTCCATGATACGGCCAGTACGGCGTACTTCACTGCCTTCTTGAATGTCTCTGAATGGTCCAAGAATAACAACACCTACGTTATTTTGCTCAAGGTTTTGTGCCAATCCCATTGAACCATTAGAAAATTCTAAGAGCTCCCCAGCCATTGCATTATCTAAACCATGAACGCGAGCGATACCATCACCAACAGTGATTACTGTACCTACATCGCTTACTTTAATTTCCGACTGATAGTTTTCAATCTGCTTTTTAATCAGCGCACTGATTTCTTCAGCTTTGATGCTCATGAATTTCACCCCTATCTGTGAATATTAACCTAATAGTTGTTTGCTAAGGCGATCAAGCTTCCCGCTTATCGTGCCGTCATAAATACGGTTACCGATTTGAAGTTTGATGCCGCCAAGAATATTGCTATCCGTAACATTAGTGATACGCAAATTACGTTTGCCGATTTTTGCAGCAAAAGCTGAAGACACAGCTTCCGCTTCAGCTTCAGTTAAAGGATTAACTGTATAAACAGTCGCATCCGCAACTGAATTCTCTTCATTCGCAAGTTCAATGAACTTTTGTGCCATAGCAGTCACTTCACCTGTACGATGACGCTCCACCATTAACATTACAGTATTTTGAACGGAAGACGAAAGACTTGCAAATGCATTTGCAAGCAATGTATTTTTTGCATCGCTAGTCATTTTAGGATGAGCCAAGAAGTTCAATAGCTCTTTATCATTTGTGAAAACTTCATTCACTATGCGAAGCTCTTCTTCAAGTTGGTTAATGAGATTTTGCTCTTTCGCAATTTGGAAAAGAGCTACAGCATAACGTCCTGCTACAGTTATATCGCTCATTTACCTTCTCCTGCCTCTTGAATATATTCATTGATTAGTTTTTCTTGATCAGCTGATGAAAGTTCTTTCTCAATCACCTTAGAGGCGATCATGACAGATAATGAAGCTACTTGCTCGCGTAAGGCGGCAACTGCTTTTTCTCTCTCTTGAACGATTTCACGTTTTGCTGATTCTTTAACACGTTCAGCCTCTGCACGCGCTTGTTTAATAATATCTTCGCGTTGTGCTTCGCCTTGCTGCTTAGCATTCTCTATAAGTTGTCCCGCTTCAGTGCGAGATTGTTTTACGATTTCACGCTGTTCTTCTAAATATTTCAGTGCTTCTTTTCTACTAACTTCAGCTGCTTCAATTTCATTCGCAACATGCTCTTCACGTTCTTTCATGATGCCCATTAGCGGACCCCATGCAAACTTCTTAAGCAACGCTAACAAAATAATAAAGATTACAAGCTGGTATATGATATCCCCACCATTAAAGTGGGCTGCTTGACCAAGAACAAAATTGCTTGTTAACACGCTCGGTTCACTCCCTTCATGAGATTCACTATTGAAGTTCTGTATTTTCGATTGACAGTATCACTGTCATAAATGTTCACTTTAACACAGAGCAATGGCGAAGGGTCTCCTTGGATCATCTTCGCCATTATTGAACTTTTTCAAGTTATCTTATTTACCCATTACAATAAACGCGATAACTACAGCGATGATTGGAAGTGCCTCAACTAACGCAATACCAACGAACATTGTAGTTTGAAGCATACCACGAGCTTCTGGCTGACGAGCCATTCCTTCGATTGTACGTCCAACGATAAGACCATTACCAATACCCGCACCTAGTGCACCTAATCCAACTGCGATAGCAGCAGCTATAAGACCTAAAGAACCTGTCATGATAAATTTCCTCCTTGAAATGTTGTTTTATTTTTTCATCAATATAATGTTCATAATGAACAATATTTATAATTAATGGTCGTCACTTACTTTATGGGAAAGATAAACCATCGTTAACATAGTAAAGATAAAAGCTTGAATGGAGCCGACAAAGATACTAAATCCTTCCCAAGCTAACATCGGTAATGCAGCAGTGGCTGCACCCACAACACCACTTGTTCCTAGTCCAGCAAGTAAAGTCAATAGTAACTCACCCGCATAAATATTCCCGTAAAGCCGCAATCCTAGAGTTAACGTATTAGCGAACTCCTCAATAATCTTTAACGGAAACAAGAAACCCATTGGTTGGACATAAGTTTTGGCATAATTTTTCATGCCTCTCATCTTGATACCATAATAATGAGTTAAACCCATTACCATAACTGCCAAGGTTAAAGTTATTGCTGGATCTGATGTAGGTGATTTCCACCAAAGTTCATGTCCTATTACAATCGAGAACGGCAATCCTAACATGTTTGAAACAAATACGTACAATATTAATGTCATTCCCAACATAAGGAACTGACCACCCGTACGCCAATCCATATTGCTGTTGATGATGTTTTTCACAAAATCCATAACCCATTCGATAAAGTTTTGGATTCCTGTTGGCTTCATCGCAAGTTTTCGAGTTGCCGCTACAGCAATAATGAAGACAATGAGACTTGCGATAGTCATCATAAGAACATTAGCCAAGTTGAAATGTATTCCAGTATCCATAAATTCCCACATAGGAGCTTCATGATTCAACAGTATTCACCTCTCTTCTTTACTACCTACGTATGTTTTGCATAAAATAATCTATCATAATGACAAAGTAAACTGTCATTAATCCCACTACCACGCAGACCACTTGAAACTCGTCAGGATATCTCAATGCAATAATTGCAGCTAAACCCGCTACAGACATTCTAGTTAAACTGCCAAGGGAGCGCGTTTTCTTACCTTCGGCAACCTCTTGGGCGAACTTTTTGTTCTTTTTGACCATTGACCAGAATATGAATAGGCTGAAGGCAGTTCCAAGCAATAATCCTTGGAAGACTGAATCATGTGAAGTGAAGCCCACTCCGAGTACATAAATACCCATTAAATACAACATGTATTTTAGCTGCCTATTGAACATTTTTTCCAATTCTAGCATTTTGTCATGTAATCTCCCTAGAAATATTGTAGTATCTGTGTTTAGCTAGGGAATTTTTTCCGTAACAAGCCCAAATAGAAGGTCAAAAACCATCTTCTATTTAACACGTTATTAACGTATGAAACCCCTCTCATTTTACATCCTTAGTTAGCATACAATAGGCAAGAATCAATGTCAATGAGTGGTTAGTGAAATTTGTCACAGGTTTGTAATTATTAACGAATTGTTCACAAATTATCTTTTTTATACTATTGACATCCATTTTATTTTACTTATTATCCTCTATTCACTCAATAAGTAACGTCTTTTCTATCCGATCTTCCCTTCCACCCTTTCTCGCAAAGATTATCGCTTTATACAGCCCTTTCGGCGGCAAGTTCTTTTTCAATACATCTTTTTTGATCAAACCGGAAGGTGCCGATCTGGACCAATCCAAATATCCAGCGAATTTCAAGCTATCTTCCTCATAAAGGGCAATACCGAATTCTTCAGCCCCGCGCGGAAGGTACATTTCGTATCGATAAGTTCCTTTCTGGTCCCCTTGGCCAAAATCAAATCCCATTATCCTTGGGTAATCAGGCTCTTCTTTCACATATAAATAAGGAAGGGATATTCTTTTGGTTCCTTCCATGATAATGAGGTATCCATCAAAGACTCCTTTTTTAAGCTTGGCTGGGTTGACCTGCAGCCCCACTTTTATCCGTTTCTTTTCCTTCGGATTCAGAGTAAGGGATTTGGGCAATTCCCAAGTAAGTCCCGTCTCTTTCAATGGGACCATGAAGGAGTACTTCCTCATTTCCGTTCCGGTATTTTCTATGATTATTGTTTCATGATGCTCTTCAATTCCTTCTTTTTTCGTATACATCCCAAAGGACAACGAGCTTGGACTCAAGAGCGTGTCCGCTTTTAATGCTTCGTCGACCTGGATGCGTCCAGCCCCCTGTTCATATGTGTGATACAATTGATTTGCAGATTTCCTCAATGGTTTGGAAGTGCTCATCAATGCAGATTTCACTTGCTCCGGATTCCATTCGGGGTGTTTTTGCAGGATTAATGCGCATGCTCCTGCAACATGCGGTGCGGACATACTTGTTCCATCCAGGGACATATATCCTTTAGGGATGGTACTTTCAATTTCCACTCCCGGTGCCAATACGTCAGGCTTTATTCCCCATGATACGGTTACCGGTCCCCTGGAGCTAAAATCTGCGAGCTTATCCTGCTCGTTCTTATAAACAAATTGAACGGTTTTGCTCTGCCCTTGCTCCACGATTCGCTTTAGCTGCAATCCATCTCTTCTATTAATAGAAGCAGCTGGGATGTTCATTTCTTTTTCCAAGCTTCCAGTAAAGGTCCCGCTCGTATTATTATAAACAATTACCCCCTTTGCACCTGCCTTCTCTGCATTGGATACTTTCTGCTGGAAGGTAAGTGTGCCACGTTCCATCAACACAATCTTATCCCGAACATGTTTCAGGTCCTTTTCATTACCCAACCCCCCATATATGACATCCTCGGAAAACGTCAGGTTCCATTTTTTTGAGCCTTGAAACAAGGTTAAATGCGATTGATGCTTTTTCGATCCAAGTCCGTAAATCATATACGGAATCCTTAAGGGAGGAGTCGATGCCCCAACGGAAATCGCTTTTTCCGCTGTTCCGGGTGAGCCTACGGTCCATACAGCCGGACCGGAATTCCCGTTTGATGTCACGGCAACGATGCCGCTTTCCACAGCCTTATTCAATGCAAGGGAGATAGGTAAATCAGGGCCATTGACGTTATTGCCAAGAGAGAGGTTCAATACATCCACCTTATCCTTCATTGCTGACTCAATAGCCATCAAGACTTGGTCTGTATCTCCTGCACCACCTGGTCCCAAAGCTCGATATGCATATATCTCCGCTTCTGGTGCGACGCCTTTCATTTTTCCATTGGCTGCAATGATGCCTGCCACATGAGTCCCATGTAATGTATCCAGGTCGCCTTGATTTTTGGTTTCCATCGGATCTTCATCACCATCAACCAGATCCTTCCCTCCTTTATAAGCACGTTGCAAATCTGGATGTGTATAATCGATGCCAGTATCTATGATTCCTACTTTTACCCCTTTCCCGGTGATCCGGTGATTCTCCTTATCAAAGAAACCCCTGACCCTGCCTCCTCCTATGTATGGGACACTTTTATCCAACACTGCTTGATAAACGGATACTTCCGTTACAGCCTGAATTTCATCCTCCTTTTTAAGTTGAACTATCTCATTTATTTTCCCATGAACGGAAAATCCATTCAGGGCAACTGAATAAACATTTCGTAATTGAAGGGATGGATATTTTTCAAGCAGTTTTTCGATTTTTTTTCGTTGAAACACCTTATCCATCGTGACAACAACCGTTACTTCCTTAGATTCAGATAGTTTTGGTAAAGGCGGCAGAATGACCGATGCCACTCCCTTTTCATTTTGATAAATAAATATAAAAAGGAAAACAAACACTATGAACGTTTTCTTTCCCAACATAATCATCCCCTTAGCAGTTATCTTTTCTCAACAACCTTGGAGTATGCAAATAAAAAAAGGAAAAGCGCATGGCTTTTCCTTTTTTATGAGTCAAATCTAGTTGGTGGCATGTCTGCTTGCTTAAAATAGTAACGGATGGCTTCAGCGATGCGGACCGAAGCATTTCCATCCCCATATGGATTTGAAGCTTTGGACATTGTTTCGTGCACCTCTTGATCGGTGAGCAATTCATGTGCCAAATTATATATGTTTTGTTCATCAGTACCCGCCAACCTTAAGGTTCCAGCAGCAATCCCCTCAGGACGTTCGGTCGTATCCCTTAAAACCAGGACAGGTACACCGAGTGAAGGTGCCTCTTCCTGGATTCCTCCAGAATCAGTCAAAATCAGATAGGCTCGTGAAGCGAAGTTATGGAAATCCAATACATCCAGCGGTTCGATCAAATGAACCCGCGGATCGCCCCCGAGAATTTCGTTTGCCAATTCCTGAACAAGCGGATTCAAATGGACAGGATATACCACTTGAACGTCATCATGCTCAGCAATGATTTTCTTTACGGCCCTGAAGATATTCCTCATGGGTTCGCCAAGGTTTTCCCTGCGATGGGCTGTAAGCAAAATGAGCCTGTCTTCTCCAAGTCCATTTAAAACCGGATGGTAATACGTGGAACGTACAGTAGTTTTTAAAGCATCGGTTGCCGTATTTCCCGTCACGAAGATATTATCCTTCTTGTTTTCGTTCAGAAGATTCTCCTCCGCTTTCGAAGTCGGCGCAAAATGCAAATCTGCCATGGTACCTGTAAGCTGCCGATTCATCTCTTCCGGATAAGGGGAATACTTATTCCATGTACGCAGCCCCGCTTCAACATGCCCAATGACAATTTGATTATAAAAAGCTGCCAGACTTGCGACGAACGTTGTGGTTGTATCACCGTGTACAAGAACAATATCAGGTTTAGCTTCCTTCATTACTGAATCAAGGCCATTTAATGCTCTTGTTGTAATGTCAGCAAGCGTTTGCCTTTCCTTCATTATGTCCAAGTCATAGTCCGGCTGTATGGAAAATAGTTCGAGAACTTGATCTAACATTTGCCGATGCTGAGCCGTAACAGCAACGATCGGCTTGAAATATTCTGGGTGTTTTTGAAATTCGAGTACTAAGGGAGCCATTTTGACAGCTTCTGGTCTCGTCCCGAAAATGGTCATGACTTTTATCGGTTTATTCATTCGTGACACCTCAGTTTCTTTCCTTATTTTGTGCCGAATAAACGATCTCCTGCGTCTCCAAGACCTGGAACGATATACCCGTGTTCATTCAGTTTTTCGTCAAGACCCGCAATATAAATATCAACATCAGGATGGGCTTCTTTTAATGCTTCCACACCCTCTGGAGCTGCAATCAAACACATGAATTTAATATTGACTGCACCGCGCTTTTTAATGGAATGGATCGCTTCGATGGCTGATCCGCCAGTGGCTAACATCGGGTCAACGACAATGCATTCCCTTTCTGCCAAATCGCTAGGCATTTTCGCATAATACTCAACCGGTTTCAATGTCTCAGGATCACGGTAAAGTCCAACATGTCCGACCTTTGCAGCAGGAATCAGCTTAATGATCCCGTCCACCATCCCTATGCCTGCACGTAAAATCGGGACGATACCCACTTTTTTACCAGAAAGCATTTTCACTTTCGCTGTGCTAACAGGCGTTTGGATTTCCACCTCTTCCAGCGGCATATCCCTCGTGATTTCAAATGCCATCAATGATGCAACTTCATCCACTAGTTCACGGAATTCTTTTGTTCCTGTATTTATATCACGTATATAGGCTAATTTGTGTTGAATTAACGGGTGATCGAAAACATAAACTTTTCCCATTTAGCATCTCTCCAATTCCATTGCTTAGTTTTGCGCTTTTTTATGATTTCCCTAATCGAATAGAAAAATTTTCGTGTCTTTTAAAATTCACTTCAACCTATTTTACAGAAAAATGTTTCAATCTTCAATAAAGGTTTAGATGTCAGACCTATTTTCACTATTCGGATTCTTCTAACACCGGCCTTCCATAAGATACAAAAAAACCGCTCCCTTTAAAGGGAGCGGCTACGATATTACAATGAAGGATATAATTCAAATTTGTTCGCTAATGATTCAACACGCTGTTTTGCTTCTTCAAGTTTAGCAGCGTCTTCATTATTTTTCAAAACAAGTCCGATGATTGCCGCTATTTCATCCATGTCTTCCAATCCGAAGCCACGTGATGTCACCGCCGCAGTCCCAATGCGTATACCGCTGGTAACGAATGGTTTTTCCGGGTCATAAGGAATCGCATTTTTGTTCACGGTAATACCGATTTCATCCAAAACATGTTCTGCGATTTTTCCCGTTAATCCAGTAGAACGCACATCAAGAAGAATCAAGTGATTGTCCGTTCCATCAGAAACAAGGGTGAATCCTTCTTTCTTCAAACCTTCGCCCAAACGTTTAGCATTATCGATGATTTGTTGTGCATATACTTTAAATTCATCTTGAAGCGCTTCGCCGAATGCAACAGCCTTAGCGGATATAACATGCATTAACGGACCGCCTTGAATTCCAGGGAAGATGGATTTATCGATCTTCTTACCGAATTCTTCTTTACAGATGATCATCCCTCCGCGTGGTCCGCGAAGTGTTTTATGAGTGGTTGTCGTTACAAAGTCAGCATAAGGAATCGGGCTTTGATGTAATCCAGCCGCAACTAAACCTGCAATATGCGCCATATCGACCATTAAATAAGCCCCGACTTCATCTGCAATTTCACGGAATCGCTTGAAGTCAATTTCCCGTGGATATGCACTTGCACCCGCAACGATCAATTTCGGTTTGTGCTGACGCGCTTTTTCCAATACATCATTGTAATCTATACGGTGATCTTTTTCGTCTACACCATATTCAACAAAATTGTAGTTAACACCACTGAAGTTAACTGGACTTCCATGTGTTAAGTGACCTCCATGCGAAAGGTTCATCCCAAGCACTGTGTCTCCAGTTTGAAGAACAGTAAAGTAAACGGCCATGTTGGCTTGAGCTCCAGAGTGGGGCTGTACGTTCACATACTCCCCTCCGAAAATTTCTTTCGCACGCTCACGCGCTAGATCTTCAACGATGTCTACATACTCACATCCGCCATAGTAACGTTTTCCAGGGTATCCTTCTGCATACTTATTAGTCAAGACAGATCCTTGTGCTTCCATGACAGCTTCACTCACGAAGTTTTCAGAAGCAATAAGCTCAATTTTACTTCTTTGACGCCCTAATTCCAGTTGAATTGCGTTAAACACTTGCTCATCTTGCTTTGCTAAACGATTCATTCCGTAATTCCTCCTCAAATTGTGCGTGATTCGCTTTTTAGTATTTATGTGCAACATGCCTTCAAAAAAGCATGAAAAAGCCTTACCAATAGTTATTAGAAAATTCTACTCCATTTTAACATGTCTAATTTAGAAGTGATAGTCTAATTTTATCGAACGTTAAATGTTTTTTTATTTATAAACGTTCGTATTTAACATCTAAATTCTGCTAAATAGCTCTTTAACCCTATATTCCATAAGCAAAATCACCATTCTATCAGCACTATAAAGTAATGTTTTTTTGTGAACCTTATCTTGGGCTTTACGATTTCGCTTGCATTCCATTAAAAAACAGCATTCCCCATCCGAGAAATGCTGTCCCACTTACCCATTAAGTACAACTCTTGTTATCAGAAATGTCCTGATAAACGGCCCGCTCCCCGCCAATCAATTTCGGACGTGTTTTTGCCATGGTCACATGTGCATGTCCTATTTCTTTAATGGCAGAGCGAATCGGAACCGCCACATGCTTCAGATGCATGCCAATGAAGGTATCCCCAATGTCAATCCCCGCATCCGCTTTAATATGCTCGACGACGACAGCATCTTTCCATTGCTGATAGGCAAACGTCGCCATCGATCCCCCAGCTGTTCTTACAGGTACAACCGAAACTTCTTCATAATCATATCGAACCGCGGTTTCCCTTTGTAAAACCAAGGCCCTGTTTAGATGCTCACAACATTGATATGCAACTTGAACACCCGTTTTCCCTTGAAAATCCCTGACTACGGAAAAAATCATCCCTGCGACATCGAGCGTCCCTTCAGTACCGATCCTTTTCCCAATCACTTCACTTGTACTGCAGCCGATCACCAGTAGCTGTTTCTCTTTTAAAGCTGTCTGTTCTTGAAACTCATGCAAAAGTTCCCGAAACTGGTTTTCCCAAATCTCAAGCTCATTTGAAAATGTAACATCACTTGTCATGAAAACGCATCCTTTCAATAAGAAAACTCGCTATCGGAAGAAAAGGGTTCTCTCCATAAAACCATAAGAATTAGCTATGCTTACCTTCATACTCCGCAATCTTACCGATCCTGTTTTGATGACGCCCGCCTTCAAATTCCGAAGTCAGCCATGTTTGTGCAATTTCCCTGGCCAGACCCGGGCCAATGACACGTTCCCCCATCGCTAACATATTGGTATCATTATGCTGGCGAGTCAATTTCGCACTATAGACATCATGAACCAATGCACATCGTATTCCTTTGACTTTATTGGCAGCAATGCTCATTCCAATTCCAGTTCCACAGATTAAAATGCCCCGATCGAACTCACCCCGCGCCACTTTTTCAGCAACCGGCAAGGCATAATCAGGATAATCCACCGACGTACTGCATTCACAGCCAAAGTCCTCAAATGGAATCTGTAACTCATTCAATAAATTCTTTATTTCTTCACGGATATGTATACCACCATGATCCGAAGCAATCGCAACTTTCATCATAATCCTCCTCTAGCTTTTTCATTTGATTTTATTGTGTCACAAAATTATGAAAAGATAAAGGATGTCCATCCTTTTTCCCCGCAAAAAAGCAGGAAACCAACTTGGGCTTCCTGCAGTAAAATGTCAAGTGTGAAAGCGGGTAATGGTCCTGTTAACCCTAACCGCTTGCACTTAAAGTTCCATTGCCGATTTTCGGCACTTTCCATGATTAGCGCTTGTTCGCTTGACGTAACCGTCACTTCCGCTCCAGCAGATGCTCATTCTGCAATGGCAGCCACTTCTTGGGACTGCCTTGGTCTTACACTTTGCATTGACGGTCAACAAGCTTAGTAATATCTTTTACTGCAGCGACCACATTATGTACCCCGTTTATTTTTTAAGCATTTTGACTAATTCTTCTATTAATTCCTGCAGCTCCCTGAACGTTTCCCGGTAAATGCCTTCAGAACCGCCAAACGGATCTATTATGTCTCTATCATATTTATCCCCAATAATGAATTCTTTTAAAGTAAAAGTCTTATCGATCATTTGGGGGTATGCACGGGTAATGACCGATTTATGCCCTTCCGTCATGGTGAAAATATGAGTCGCCCATTCCATTTCCTCCTTGGATAAGGGCGTTGAATGATGATTATGCACTATGTCATTTTCAACCAATACATTTTTAGCATGCATCGAAGCATCCTGACCTGATGAAGCATACACGCCTGCGGACTTCACTTCAACACCCGCAATATTCTTATTTTTCAATATCGCTTCTGCCATCGGGCTTCTGCATGTGTTTCCTGTACATACAAATAATACTCGGATCATTTTTAACGCCTCCTTTTTTATTCATTATAAGCTATCGCCCGTTTATTATAGTCAAAAAAATCACCCTCATTATGTCCGAAGAAAAATAAAAACCGTCCCAGTAATCGGAACAGTTGAGGAAGGAACGATATGAATTCAAGCGGATCAAAAAGAGAGTAATAATTTCAACCCAAACGCACACAGGATGCTTCCGCCGAGAATCTCACTATACACGCCAAGCAAGCCCTGCATTTTTCTGCCCAGTAAAAGCCCAGCCCACGTTAATAGAGTGGCAGCAAACCCAAAACAAAGAACGGTTAAAATCGTTTTTGCACCGTAAATTCCCAGTGTCAATCCTACCGAGAAACTATCCAGGCTTACCCCTAAGGCAAAAATGAATAGACCTTTCCCGACAGGAGCCAGCATCTTATTTTCCCTGGCACCAGCTCCATCCTTTTTACCAGGGATAAACATCTGTATACCAAGTATGATCAACAATAGACCGCCAGCATATGTAGCAAAGGTCCCGAATTTTTCTGAAATGAATCGGCCCGCCCCCATTCCAAGCAAGGGCATCCAAATATGAAAAATGCCTACTGTCAGCCCTATAAAAAGTATTTGCCTCAACCTTAGCTTAAACATTCCCATTCCAAGGCCAACTGAAAAGGCATCCATTCCCAACGCGAATGCCATCAGCAATAAGGTGATGATTTCTCCAGCAAATGTATTCATTCAAATCCCCCTCGGACGTGCCTACTACATGTTATGCATGTCCGAAAAGAAATAGAAGGATAAATCAGTCCTTATTACACATGTTCGTTGATGATATGATGACCTGCAGCCTTCTCAAGCCGATTCATGACCGCAGCTCCTATTCCATGGTCAGGAAACATTTCACTAAAAATGACATCGACCTCCAGCTCGTCAAACTGTCTTAAAGCATCATATAAGCCTGTCGCAACAGTATGTAAATCCGCTAATGAACCTGGGACAACCACATAATCCGCCTTATAATCCTGTTGATGTTCATAAGCCGTTATGATGCCCACCTTTAACCCGTCCGTTCTTTTTTCATCCACAAGCTTCTGAAGGAAAGTTTGATTACCCTTGACTAAATATAGAGGGGCCTTCGGAGCATAGTGGGTATACTTCATGCCCGGGGCTTTTGGCGCCGCTTCCTGATTCTTCAATGCGACATCTTGCCTGACTTCACCTATTACCGCTTCCAGCTGTTCCAGGGTCACCCCGCCAGGTCTTAAAATAACAGGTACTTCCACAGTGCAATCAAGTACTGTGGATTCAACGCCCACACCCGTAGTCCCGCCATCGACTATGCCTGCAATCCGGCCCTTCAAGTCATCTTCGACATGTTTTGCTGAAGTGGGGCTTGGTTTCCCAGAAGTATTTGCACTTGGAGCCGCAATGGGCAAATCACTTGCACGAATAAGACCTAGGGCAACCTGATGATCCGGCATCCTGACAGCCACCGTGTCCAATCCAGCTGTCACAAGGTTTGATAGCTGGCCCGGTTTTCGTTTCATGATCAAAGTCAAAGGACCCGGCCAAAATTCTGCCATTAGCTTCCTGGCCTGTTCCGGAATCTCTTCTACAATACCTGACAACTGGTCATCGGAGGCTATGTGAACGATTAAAGGGTTATCACTCGGACGCCCCTTCGCTTCAAACACTTTTTTGACTGCCTCGTCGTTTTTGGCATTCGCCCCCAGTCCATAAACGGTCTCTGTAGGAAAAGCCACCACTTGATTTGCCCTTAATAATTCAGCTGATTGTGTAATCTGGGGATAACTTTGTAAATTATCCACATTTTTATCCACTGACCAAATTTTCGTTTTCATCTTGAACACCATCGCCTTTTTAACGTTTCTTATTTTATATAATTGCTTTTATATGAAGGATATTCTCAAATTATTGTAATAAATTCACTTGAAGATACTTTGAAAGTATAAAAGAAGTATTCACATAATTCAAGCTTTATCCACAAATTGGGGATAACCACATCGAATCCGTGGATAAGTTTGTGGATATTAATGATTAATGACAGACTTTTTTGATTTTTTGTTAATAACCCTGTGGATATGTTTACAAAATTATCTGATTTTTAAAAAAGGGGGCATCTGCCCCCTTTTTAAAATAGCTCATTGAAGATTTCTGCAAATAGAGACTTCACTTCCACCTCAGGTTCCTTTTCCCCTTCATATAATTGTTGACCTTGTTTATTGGATGCCGCAAGTTCAACCTGATCTTCTTCAACATTCCCACCAACGACTTCCTCCGTCACTTGTTCCTTGTCTTTCACTTCTTTCACTTCTTCCTTTACTTCCGGCTCTGTAACCTCTTCTTTTACCGTTTCTTCCGGTACTTCTTTTACGCTCTCCTCGACTCCCGCTTCTTTAACTACTTCCTCGGGCCCATTTTGCTTTTCAACCGGCACTTCATCTTCAACTTCTTCCTCTGCAACAGGCTCACCCTCTTCATTTGTTGCAGCATACGCCTTCCCTCCCGAACTCAAGGATCCTTCACCCTCATCCTCGACAATCGGACTTTGACTTACAGCCGTTCCATTTGAAAAATCCAGGAAACATAATGGGGGAAATAGAACACACCACCAATTTGCGCCTTCTCCTTCCCCAAGCGTGATAATCACCGCTTCATAATCCCCTGCCGGATATAAATACTGTCCGTAGAGTTTTGTCGGAAATTCCGCTTGTCCAAAATCCACTTTAACTGACTGCTCCAAACCCTGTTCCTTTATAACTGCCTCAGCCGTCGCTTGGATATCCGGTAGATGCGAGGTGATCACATCCCTCGCCTCATCCAAAGAAGTAAGTTCCTCGACCCACTTTGTGATATCTTCATTTACCTCATCCCTAATCAAACGTTTAACCGCTTGGTCCTTTTCTGCATCACTATTAGCAAGTATCCGCAGACGAATCGCCTCATCCGGAATCACCTTCGTAGCTTCTGCACCGACCATCTCCGCTTTAGGCATATATATACTTACGATCGTTCCTATAGTTAAGATTAATAGATAAATAATGGCTAAATGTTTAGTTTTCATCGCCTTCGCCCCCCTCACATGAATTAGTCTCACCATTTTCCAGCTATCTTAAACTAGTAAAAATAAAAAAAATTGATAGCTGGAAATATAGCTTTCAAAGGATAATGAGGGTGGTTTCCATAAAAAAATCCGTCTCACATAGGAAGACGGATCACTTTAATATGGCGAAGACCATTCGATCTTTTTCATTAATGTCATTTATAATGGATACTTCTGCAGCAGGAAAGGTTCGCTTCAATAAATCGGCAACCGCCTCACCCTGTCCAGTGCCCACTTCAAATCCGATCAGCCCAGGCACCTTCATGATCTGAGGTAACTGCTCCATAAAGCGGCGGTAAAAATCCAGCCCATCGATACCGGCAAATAATGCACGATGCGGTTCATGACCTGTCACGACTACTGACATCGAGTCATGATCATCATCTGGTATATATGGCGGATTCGATAATAGGACGTCCACCTTCTGGTTTATGTTTATGAAAGGCAAAAGCAAATCACCTTGAATGAACTCCACTTCGGCACCAAGTGATTCGGCATTTTTCCGCGCCACCTCAAGCGATGGTTCCGCTATGTCCGTAGCCGTCACCGACAAGTTTGATTTTTCAAGTTTCATCGTTATGGCGATTGCGCCGCTGCCAGTCCCAATATCAGCTAAACGAAGCTCCTTTCCCTCCACAAAAATGTCCGGGATTTTACGTAAAGCATTATAAATCAATTCTTCTGTTTCAGGTCTCGGTATGAGCACTTCTTCATTCACAAAGAAGGTCCGTCCATAAAATTCTTCGCTGCCGATTATATATTGAATGGGTGTTCCCTCAGCATGCAGCTCAATAGCGGCCTTAAATTGTCCAAAATCCGCTTCACTAAGGTCATCATGAAGGTTGGCGAGCATTTGGGAGCGAGTTTGTTTTAAAAAGTGCTGTAACAAGATTTCCCCAGCATTGGCATCACGATCATTTTCCTTTAAAAAAGAAGAAGCCCATTTAAGGGCTTCAAACACCTTCACGGCAGAGTTACTCATCTGCATTTTCCAGCCTTGAAGATTGGTCTTCCATGATTAATGCATCAACGACTTCATCCAGTTTACCTTCCATGATTTGATCCAGTTTTTGAATTGTTAAGCCAATACGGTGGTCGGTAACGCGGTTTTGCGGGAAGTTATAAGTGCGAATCCTTTCTGATCGATCGCCCGTTCCAACGGCAAGCTTCCTATTTTGATCATATTCCGCCTGTACTTCGCGATGGATTTTATCGTACACCCTGGCACGCAAAACCTTCATCGCCTTTTCTTTGTTCTTGATTTGTGATTTTTCATCTTGACAGGATACAACCGTATTAGTCGGAATATGAGTCAAGCGCACCGCCGACATTGTCGTATTGACACTTTGACCTCCAGGGCCGCTTGATGCAAATGTATCGACACGAATATCCTTATCATGGATTTCAACTTCCACTTCCTCAGCTTCAGGTAAAACGGCAACAGTGGCTGTAGATGTATGAATCCGTCCGCCTGATTCAGTTTCAGGTACCCGCTGAACGCGATGCGCTCCATTTTCAAACTTCAATTTCGAATAAGCACCATTGCCATTAATCATGAATATGATTTCCTTGTAACCTCCAAGCCCTGTAGGACTTGCTTCAATGACTTCAGTCCGCCAACCCTGCACCTCGGCAAAACGGCTATACATTCGGTATAGACTACCTGCAAATAAGGCTGCCTCATCTCCGCCTGCCGCTCCGCGGATTTCCATGATCACGTTTTTATCATCGTTAGGGTCCTTCGGAATAAGCAATATTTTCAGTTTATCCTCAAGGCCTTGTATGGTTTCATCAAGTTCATTGATCTCTTCTTTTACCATTTCCCGCATTTCCGCATCAAGTTTCTCATCCAGCATCGCCTTCGCTTCCTGGAGTTGCTCACGAACCGCTTTATATTCTTTATAAGTCGATGCGGTCTCTTGAATGCTGGATTGCTCCTTAGAATATTCCCTTAGCTTCTTAGAATCATTAATGATCTCCGGGTCACTCAATAGTTCATTCAATCTTTCATATCTATCTTCTACTGCTTGTAAACGATCAAACAAATTATTCACCTCATAAATTTTCCAAAACATCTGAAACGAATTGGAAGTAATCCATCTTTTCTAACTATAAATTAAGTAGCTCAGTGCCCCAGCTCAGTTCACTTCTAGGTTAATTATAGTATAGGTGAATAATCAACGTCAAAGAGGTTTCAAAAATGTCGTTATTTCTTTAACTCGACATCTAAATTATATTGAGGCACAACCCTGTTTATCATGCCCTGTATTCGCTGCAATTCCTTTTTTCTTTCTTTTTCCGTCTTGATTTCACCTTTATCATGTACCGTAACATGTATGGTATTTCCATTAAACCAAACGGAGCCTGCCTCATAATTAGTTTCCGATTCAATGACTCCGCGGATTTCATCAATTTGCTGCCCCATGGATGGAGAATTATTGGATGTATGATGCGGTGTATTGAGGACCTGATCCGATGGCCGTTCCGCTTCATTGTCCCAATCCTTATTGGATACTTGATTTAAACCCTTCCCAACAAAATCCCTGCCATCACGGGATTGATCCCCATATTCCGAATCATTATTTATAGCATTGTCATTTTGGCCGCATGCCGTTAGTACAGCAAGCAGAAAGGCCGTCATAATACGCAGTTTCGATTTCATATCTTTTCCCTCCATTTTGACTGGTTAAGAAGAACATTTCCCCGTTAGCCTGCCCAAAATGGGGCAATATTTATCTTTTATTTCCCTTCCATGTATTGGTGATGCACCCCCCAGTTTTCCACCCCTTATAATTGTTCCCGACCATTTCTCCATAAAAAAAGCACCCTGCGATCGCAGTGGATCATAGGGCACCATCATTCAAATATGTTCTTTAATCCCAACAGCCTGCTTACCCGGAACTTCGTGATGATGGCGGCAGCGGGGCTCGTATGATTCCGATGCACCCACAAGGATGATTGGCTCATCATAGGAGGCCGGCTCCCCATCTATCAATCGCTGTGTCCTGCTCGCAGGTGATCCGCACACTTCACACACAGCCTGCAGCTTAGTCACCGATTCTGCAAGCGATAATAGAACAGGCATGGGACCGAATGGTTCACCTCTGAAATCTTGATCGAGTCCAGCCATGATCACTCGATAACCGCTGTCCGCAAGATGCTGGGCAACCCCGATAATTTCATGATCAAAAAATTGCACTTCATCTATTGCAATGATATCCAGGGGTTTGTCCAAATACTTAAAAATATCCGTTGAATGGGCAATCGGTTTTGCCATCACAGAAGAGCCATTATGTGATACGACAGCCTCTTCCGCATAGCGATTATCAATAGCTGGTTTAAATACCGCTATTTGCTCTTTAGCAAATTGAGCACGGCTGACTCGTTTAATCAATTCCTCAGATTTACCTGAAAACATGCTTCCGCAAATAAGCTCGATCCAGCCTGTTTGTTTCATTACATACATGGAAACAGCTACTCCCTTCCACCTGTCGATCCCTTGGCCATAATTGAAGTCGACCCGGCTTTATATAAATTCTTACTTGTTTATGGAAAAGAAAAAACAGGCAAGAAAAATACTTGCCTGTTTTTTAAAAATTCCGGCTTATTTAATACCGTATTTTTTGTTGAAACGATCAACACGTCCGCCAGCTTCAGCGAATTTTTGACGACCAGTATAGAATGGATGGCACTCTGAACAAGTCTCAACTTTGATCTCTTCTTTAACTGAACCAGTTTCAAAAGTGTTTCCGCAAGAGCAAATTACTTTTGAAAGCTTATAATTTGGATGAATTCCAGTTTTCATTCTTTTCAGCTCCTTATGCCCTGAATCATTCGAAACAGAGTTATATACTTCAAGTTGAGGGAAAAACACCCTCACATTTATTGTAAAAACACATGAACTCATTATAACAACTTAAGACTAGTTGTGCAACTGTTTGTTTCTTACAGGGTTTAAGAACGTTTTACGCTCGCTGGCCCCTTTTTCATTTCTGACATCTCTTCATCCAGCTTACTGAAAAATTCTTCATTACCTTTTGTCTGTTTTAGGCGGCGAAGGAATTTCTCCGAGAAATCAGGTGAATCTGACATCGTTTTCCTAATGGCCCATAGTTTATCCAGGCGATCTTTCGGAATTAACAATTCTTCTTTACGAGTGCCTGAGCGACGAATATCGATTGCCGGGAAGATGCGTCTTTCGGCAAGGGCACGATCTAAATGCAGCTCCATATTGCCTGTACCTTTAAATTCTTCATAAATGACATCGTCCATTCTTGAACCCGTATCCACCAATGCTGTAGCTAGGATCGTCAGGCTGCCGCCTTCCTCTATATTCCTCGCCGCACCGAAAAAGCGTTTTGGGCGGTGGAATGCAGCAGGGTCAATCCCCCCTGACAGCGTACGCCCGCTTGGCGGAATGACAAGGTTGTAAGCACGGGCAAGTCGAGTGATGCTGTCCATTAAAATGATGACATCCCGTTTATGCTCCACAAGGCGCATGGCTCGTTCTAATACCAGCTCAGCCACCTTGATATGGTTTTCCGGCACTTCATCGAAAGTTGAACTTACCACGTCTCCTGCGACGGAACGTTCAATGTCTGTCACTTCTTCCGGGCGTTCATCGATCAACAGCACAATCAATTCCGATTCGGGATGGTTTGTGGTTATCGCATTGGCAATTTCCTTGATGAGCATCGTTTTACCGGCTTTTGGCGGTGCGACAATCAGACCACGCTGCCCAAAACCGACCGGTGCCAGGACATCCATAATCCTGGTCGATAAGTTCTTCGGTGTCGTTTCCAGTTTAATTTGCCTGTTTGGATACAGCGGTGTTAAACCTGGAAAGTGGACACGCTCTTTAGCTGATTCCGGATTATCGCCATTGACTGCTTCGACATGCAGCAATCCATAATAGCGCTCGTTTTCTTTAGGAGGCCTTACCTTACCGGAGACTTTATCTCCATTTCGCAAATCGAACCTGCGGATCTGTGAAGCAGAAATATAAATATCCTCCGAGCTTGGAGAATAATTAATTGGACGCAGGAAACCGAAGCCCTCTGAAGGTATGATCTCTAAAACGCCCTCCATGAATAGAAGACCATCCTGCTCAGCTTGTGCTTTCAGGATAGCGAAAATAAGTTCCTTTTTTGAAAGTTTGCTGTAATAGGAAACTTTATATTCACGGGCGTGCTCATATAGATCCTTTAGTTTCATGTTTTCTAAATTAGAAATAGTTAAATTCATTATGACACCACACTTTTATTAATTAAACGTTTTCACCCATACTGAAAAAGAATTGGTTTGTTAGATGGAAGAAAAACCGCAATCCATGTACCCGACCAGAGTTTTCTTAGAAAGGATGATACATTTTTACATGTAAAGAAGAAAATTATTTGAAGGCTTCTTGAAGTTTGGAGTGAAAGGGCAGATTTTAAATTATCAATAGTAGACCAAGCTTTATTTTACTTTTTTTATTTTAATTATTCAACTTAAATTTTTTTAAAGAGAAAGCGAGCGATGAAACCGCTCGCTTTTTAAAAGTGATTTTTCTAAAAAACGCTATCAGTCAATCAAACCATTCGGTTTAATCTTAAGACTGTGGCGCCCATCAATGAATCGAACGGTACCAGATTTAGCACGCATGACCACGGATTGGGTTTCACCGTAATGGCCTTTGAATTGTACACCGCGTAAAAGTTCTCCATCAGTCACACCTGTTGCAGCAAAAATTGCGTCATCTCCGCGAACAAGGTCTTCCATTCTGAGGACTTTTCCTAAATCAAGGCCCATTTTTACACAGCGTGCCACTTCTTCATCACTATGAGGAACGAGCTTACCCTGAATTTCCCCTCCAAGGCATTTCAAGGCAACGGCTGCAATAACTCCCTCTGGAGCTCCGCCAGATCCGAATAGGATATCAACACCGGTAAGATCGAAGGCCGTATTTATGGCTCCTGCTACATCTCCATCGTTGATCAACTTGATACGTGCGCCCGCCTCACGAAGTTCATGAATGATCTTCGAATGACGATCACGGTTCAATACTGTGGCAACCACGTCTTGGATATCTTTATTCTTTGCCTTGGCTACCGCTTTCAGGTTGTCCAATACGGAAGCATTGATATCAATCTGACCAACAGCCTCTGGTCCGACAGCTATTTTATCCATATACATATCCGGGGCATGAAGCAAGTTCCCCTTATCGGCTATCGCCAATACAGCCAATGCATTCCAGCCGCCAGATGCAACGATGTTCGTTCCTTCCAAAGGATCGACCGCAACATCCACTAGCGGCCCAAGACCCGTACCAAGTTTTTCGCCAATATAAAGCATTGGCGCTTCATCCATTTCCCCTTCACCGATTACAACCGTTCCTTGCATGGGAATAGTATTGAAAACATCCCGCATCGCAGTCGTTGCTGCATCATCTGCTTCGTCTTTCTTTCCTCTTCCCATCCAACGAGCTGAATTCAGTGCCGCCGCCTCTGTTACGCGGACAAGCTCCATCGATAAACTTCTTTCCATTTCCGGTTCCCCCTCATGTACACTAGCATGATTTATTTATATATTAGTATAACACATTATATCATTTATAGTAACACAATGAGGTAACAAGAAAAGGGATCAGCTTTTAAGCTGCTCCACTTCTTCTTGCGTCATTTCTTCACGCCAAATCGTCGCTCCCAAACCTGAAAGTTTTTCAACAAGATGGCTATATCCGCGATCTATATGTTCAAGCCCGGTCACTTCCGTAATCCCTTCAGCCATTAAACCGGCAATTACAAGAGCTGCCCCGGCACGTAAATCGCTTGCCTTCACTTTTGCCCCATGAAGTTGTACAGGACCATCGACGATGGCTGCCCTGCCCTCGACTTTGATCTTCGCATTCATGCGTCGCAGTTCATCAATATGCTTGAATCGTGCCCCATATATCGTATCTGTCACCATGCTAGAACCGCTTGCTTTTGTTAAGAGGGAAGTGAAAGGTTGCTGAAGATCTGTTGGGAATCCAGGGTAAACCAATGTCTTGATATCAACGGATTTATATTTTTCTCCCGGTGAGACAAATATCTGGTCATCACCCGCTTCAATATTAATCCCCATTTCCCTTAATTTAGCAGTCAATGACTCCAAATGCTGGGGAATGACATTATCGATCAGAATCCCTTCACCAACAGCAGCGGCTAAAATCATGAAAGTACCGGCCTCAATCCGATCCGGTATGATCGTATGCTTGCACCCATGCAAACTTTCCACACCATCAATCCGAATGATATCCGTTCCTGCACCCTTTATTTTCGCTCCCATATTGGTCAACAGTGTGGCAACATCGATGATTTCCGGTTCTTTTGCAGCATTTTCAATCACAGTGCGGCCTTTGGCCAAAACGGCGGCAAGCATGATGTTGATCGTTGCCCCCACACTAACGACATCCAAATATATGCGTGCTCCACGGAGCTCGTCCGCCCTAAGGTAAATGGCTCCTTGTTCATTCGTCACTTGAGCGCCTAGTGCTTCGAACCCCTTAATATGCTGATCTATCGGACGGGGTCCTAAATGGCAGCCTCCAGGCAAGCCGATCACTGCCTTTTTGAATTTGCCAAGCATTGCCCCCATCAAATAATAAGAGGCACGTAACTTCTTGACCCTTCCATTGGGAAGAGGCATTGAAATCATCCTGCTTGGGTTGACTGTCATTTCCCCTTCATCAAAGGATACCTCACCGCCAATTTCCTCCATCAACGCTTTCAGCATCTGTACATCCGAGATATCAGGCAAGCCTTCAATCGTTACGGGAGAATCCGCTAAAATTGTTGCCGGAATGAGGGCAACCGCACTATTTTTTGCTCCGCTGACACGAATGCTTCCCTTTAGAGGATAGCCACCGGCAATTTTAAGTTTTTCCATAATAAACTCCCTTCCACGCTAAGCACTTAGAAGCTACTTTCAAAAGTAATATTTTACCACAGGAAAATTGCATAATCCGACAACATTTACTATCTAGTTCTTTAGTTTACACAAAAGTAGAAAATTCATGTAAAAAAAGATAAAAATTTCTAATTTATGTTAATTTTTTTAAAAGGGTGCAATCTATAGCGACTTAGCGGCAAGGCATTATGCTTCAGTACGTGAATTCCAATCGTTCAAGAAAGCTTCAATCCCTTTATCCGTTAATGGGTGGTGGAATAATTGCATCAAAACTTTATAAGGGATCGTTGCAATATGTGCCCCTTTAAGAGCCGCTTCTGTAATATGCATCGGATGGCGGATGGAAGCTGCAATGATCTCAGCGTTGATATCATGGATAGCAAATATGTCAGCAATATCCGAAATTAAATCCAAACCATTTTGGCCGATGTCGTCCAGGCGTCCTAAAAATGGCGATACATAAGTTGCTCCAGCCCTAGCTGCCAATAAAGCTTGGTTGGCACTGAAAATAAGCGTGACATTAGTTTTGACGCCTTGTTTCGTAAGTGCTGAAACAGCCTTCAAGCCGTCTGGCGTCATTGGCACTTTAATCGTGATATTAGGTGCAATTGCAACGAGTTCCTTGGCTTCAGCCATCATTCCTTCGAAATCAAGCGCAATGACTTCAGCAGAAACGGATTCCTTAACAAGGCTTGTGATTTCTTTTAGCCGGTCATGGAAAGAAACTCCCTTTTCTCTTGCAACAAGGGACGGGTTAGTCGTAACACCTGCTAAAACGCCAAGTTCGTGCGCTTGTTTGATTTCTTCCATGTTTGCTGTATCTATAAAGAATTTCATAAAATATCCTCCGTATGTAATCGATTTTTTATTTCCCTATATGCCTCTGAATTCTAATTGTTCTAAAAATGGAGCCCAGATTCAGCCCTGCATCTAAAAGAAACCATTAGGGGGGAGCCCCCCAATGGGAATATTGCCTTTATCATCTTACATTTATAGGGATGGAACCCTTATGTTACGTTTCTAAATCATGCTTTGCCGTTTGAACCGAATTCACGAATTTTGCCGATGACAGTTTCTTTAATAGCTTCACGGCCAGGTACCATGAATTTACGAGGATCGTACACTTCAGAATCGTTATTCAAAATTTCACGAACCGCTTTTGTGAACACAATTTGATTTTCCGTATTCACATTGATTTTTGATGTTCCAAGAGAAATCGCTTTTTGGATATCTTTCGTAGGTATGCCTGTACCGCCATGAAGAACAAGAGGTTTGTTCGTTAAATCCCGTACTTCTTCCATTTCTTTATAGCCAAGGTTAGGTTCACCTTTGTATGGTCCGTGAACGGATCCCAAAGCTGGAGCAAAACAGTCGACATTCGTTTCTTTAACTAACTGTTCACATTCTTGAGGGTCTGCATATACGACTCCATCAGCGATTACATCATCTTCTTGTCCGCCAACCGTGCCCACTTCCGCTTCAACCGAAACATTCCGTGCGTGAGCGAATTCGACAACCTTCTTGGTTGTTTCGATATTTTCTTCGATCGGATGATGTGAAGCATCGATCATTACTGAAGTGAATCCGGCTTCGATAGCTTCCTTACATTTATCAAAACTTGAACCATGGTCAAGGTGAATCGCCACAGGAACAGTGATTTTCATGTCTTCCAACAATCCTTGAACCATCATGACAGTCGTTTTAAATCCACCCATATGACGGGCAGCACCTTCGGAAACACCAAGGATGACTGGAGATTTTTCTTGTTCTGCAGCAGCTAAAATGGCTTGAGTCCATTCAAGGTTATTGATATTGAATTGACCTACTGCATATTTTTCATCAAGGGCTTTATTAAGCATATCTTTCATAGAAACTAAAGGCATTTGATTTCCTCCTACAAGTGGATGTTATGATTTTTAAAGTTAATTCTTTCTAGATATTCCCTAAAACCAAAGTAGCATACGCTTATAAATCAGAATATCTCTCCTCTTTTAGCATATCAATACATCAAAAAAACAGCAACAATTACACTATTCCAAGCCCCAAATTTTATTCCAAAAAAACACGGCCCATCTAAAAAAAGATAGCCGCGGCAATTTCCCCGTCAATATTATTAAATTTTCAAGACCATTAACTTGATTGAATCGGTAAGTATTCTCGAACGGCCTTTCTAATATCATCAATATCAAACGGCTTTGCAAAGTGTGTCATTGCCCCTAAATCCTTTGCTTCCTGAATCATATCAAGTTCACCATATGCCGTCATGATTATGACCCGGATGTCCGGATCGACGACCTTCATCCTTTTCAAGATCTCGATGCCATCCATTCCCGGAATCTTCATATCCAGCAATACAAGATCAGGTGAATGATTATTTAGCACTTCCAAGGCTTGAATGCCATTAGCCGCTTGAAATGTTTCATACCCTTCTTTATGTAAAACCTCGTTCAATAAAATACGGATCCCGAATTGATCATCAACAATCAATATTTTCCCTGGCATTTTATCACCTCTCCCCTTTCCGATTCATCAATAAAATATATTAGCCTATTCGGCCATATTACCCGAAAAAGGGTAGTTACATAGATTGCGTCACTTGAGGTCCAACGCATTTATTCCATCATGATTTCTATGTTCTATTCGATAATTGTAACAAAATTCCTGCTATATGGCTAAAAGGAATTTTAATTTTTTTGTTTTTTCGACCGATTTAGTAAATTCAGCCTTTCCGGACCAAAAGCCCTGAAACCTGTCAATGCAAAGGAAAGTCCTTTATAATAAGTATATTATTTTTTAAAGGAGTCCCGGATCATGTTAAAAATTTTCTCGACACAGATAAGCGGTTTATTTAAAAAGATGATTGAAAATGAGGCCTTTGAAATGGAGGATGCCGGACGCCTGCTCGCTCAGGCTGCGGTTGGGGACGGTTCTGTGTTCATTCACGGTTTTGGTGAAATGCAGGGCGTCACTGCCGAGGCTTTGAATGGGGCAGAACCCTTTCCCAAAGCAAAAACATATGAATTAGGGGAAACCATTTCCAGGGAAGATCGATTTCTTATATTCAGCCGCCATTCGGACGATTCGGAAGCATTGATGCTGGCAAAACAACTCAAGGAAAAAGATATACCATTTGTTGCAGTTTCTACATCCGTCCCTTCTGAGGAAGATTCTCTTTTGGAGTTGGCTGACGTTCATATTGATTTACGCATCCAACGGGGATTGATTCCCGACGAAACTGGAAATCGATATGGGTACCCTACCCTCATTGCCGCTCTTTTCGCTTATTATGGGATTAAATTCACTCTTGAAGAAATCATAAAAGAATATGAAGATGAAGAATGATATCTTCATCCTAAACAAAAAAAACAGCCACATGGGCTGTTTTTTTATTTATTAAAGATTTTTGCCGTACTTTAATGACATACCGACAAAGTCACGGAATAGCGGCTGTGGACGGTTAGGACGTGACGTGAATTCCGGATGGAATTGAGATGCCACAAACCAAGGATGATCTTTTAGTTCAACGATTTCAACTAGACGACCATCTGGACTTGTACCTGAGAACACGAATCCTGCCTCTTCCATAGCTTGACGATAGTGGTTATTGAATTCATAACGGTGACGGTGACGTTCATAAACAACCTCGTCATTATACGCTTCATATGCTTTAGTTCCTTCGATAAGCTTACATGGATACAGACCAAGACGCAGTGTTCCGCCTAAGTCTTCTACATCCTTCTGCTCAGGAAGAAGATCGATGATCGGATCTGGAGTATCTTCTTTAATTTCAGCTGAATGCGCTTCTGGCAATCCCAGGACGTTGCGTGCATACTCAATGGACGCCAGCTGCATGCCTAAGCAAATTCCGAAGAATGGTTTTTTTGTCGTGCGGGCAAATTCGGTCGCTGCAATTTTCCCTTCAATTCCACGATCTCCAAATCCGCCAGGGACAAGGATTCCATCTGCATCTTGAAGAAGTTCAGCAACATTTTCTTTAGTTACGTCTTCGGAATTCACCCAGTCGATTTCAACATCTGCATCAAATGCGTAACCAGCATGCTTAAGTGCTTCCACTACAGAAAGATAGGCATCTTGCAATTCAACATATTTTCCGACTAAGGCGATTTTCGTTTTCTTCGATAAAGAAGTAACCTTTTTGACTAGTTCCTTCCAATCTTCCATGTCCGCTTCGCCACAGTCCAATTGCAAGTGATCACAAACGATTTGGTCCATATTTTGTGCTTGAAGCGCAAGAGGGATGGAGTAAAGCGTATCCGCATCAAGACATTCGATAACAGAATTTTTATCGATATCGCAGAATAAAGCGATTTTATCCTTCATATCTTGTGAAATCGGGCTTTCTGTACGTGCAACGATGATATTTGGCTGAATGCCCAGACTGCGTAATTCTTTTACACTATGCTGTGTCGGTTTTGTTTTCATTTCACCAGCAGCTTTGATGTAAGGAACCAATGTACAATGGATATACATAACATTATTGATGCCGATATCACTCTTGATTTGGCGAATCGCTTCAAGGAATGGAAGAGACTCGATATCCCCAACAGTACCGCCAATTTCAGTGATGACTATATCGGCATTCGTTTCATTACCTGAACGGAAAACGCGTTCTTTAATTTCATTCGTGATATGGGGAATGACTTGGACCGTTCCACCCAGATAATCGCCACGGCGTTCTTTCCTCAGGACGGTTGAATAAATTCTTCCTGTAGTCACATTGCTGTGTTTACCAAGGTTGATATCAATGAAACGCTCATAGTGCCCCAAATCCAAATCCGTTTCAGCACCATCATCCGTTACAAACACTTCACCATGTTGATATGGACTCATCGTACCAGGATCCAAGTTGATATAAGGGTCAAACTTCTGGATCGTAACATTCAATCCCCTATTTTTTAATAATCTACCTAAAGAAGCGGCCGTTATCCCTTTTCCCAAGGAAGAAACTACTCCACCTGTCACAAAAATATATTTTGTCATCTTATATCCTCCTATAGAATGTTTTCTTCCAATTCTGTTCTCCACATCATTAAATCGGAACCTGAATCGAATCTTTCGCCACATGGGCGGTTAAAAGCTATAAAACGCAAACCAGTACAAACCATTAATCACTTAAAGGTCTTTAGTGAGAGTCATGCAGGATACATGAACAAGAATAAATTTCCTTAAATGACGTAAACATAAATATGTTCTCTATAGTTTTTACAATTCTACGAGAAATCATTTTTAAAAATAAAAAAATGATGTCATTTATTCATTCCATCATTAAAAACAAAAACGCTCCTCTTACAAAAAAAGTAAGGGAGCGATATAATTTAATCATTGTGTCCTTTTTTAAGGAGCCCAAAAATGATTCTACAAATTTCGCCTCAAAAAGTCAAGGGCGATTATTTATTTCTCATCCTCTTCATCCAAGTCATCTTCGTCTTCATCTTCGTCCTCATCATCTTCCAGGACAAATGCATCATCTTCGATTATTTCTTCTTCCAGATCGTCGTCATCATCCACGTCATCATCCAAAAGCACTTCGTCGATGACTGGAGAACCTAGAATATCATCATCGTCGTCATCTTCATCCTCGTCCAGATCATCGATATCTTCTTCAAAGTCAAGGTCTTCGTCTTCAAGTTCATCGAAATCGTCGATAACGACAGCTGCCTTTTTGGTTTTCTTTTTCTTTTTAGGTTTTACAACATGTACGACTTCTTCCTCGATTTGGTCAACAGGGTACCATGTTTTCAATCCCCAGCGGTTGTCCCCAAGTGAAGTGAAACGGCCATCCACATTTAAATCCGTATAGAATTGTGCAATTTTCTTTTCCACTTCGGCTTTGGATAAATGGTGCAGCGAAGCTAATTCACTTATTAAGTCTTTAAATGGAATCGGTTCATTTCTTTCCACTAACAAATCATATGCCATCTCTATTAAGGACATTTCCAACAATTGCTCTTTTGAGTATTGTTTTAAACTCAAATTCCGCACTTCCCTTCTCTATTCAAACACTGAATTCCGTGTTTTTTCACATAAAAAAATAATCTAAAACAGTAGTTCGATAAAATAACGACAATTCCTGCTAGACATATACTCCATTATAAACAATCTAAATGGGTTTATGCTAGTTCTATATGATACTTTCACACATTTACCTTATTGTCTATCATTCACGGGAAACCAAAAGGTAAATATCATTCCTTTTTCTTTTTGGATTTCTGACGATAGGCTGCCGTAAAAAACACAATCGTCAGGATAAAAAAAGAAATGGCACCCAATTGATGCTCATACAGCTCAAATAAAAAAATGATGGCAAGAATGTAACCTATGATTAATCCAATCATTTTCAGGTTCATTTTCTCAACTCCAATAGGGCTGATTCTTCATTTTTGCCCCTTTTCCAAATAATTATAAGGTAAAATCTTCATTTTGTTAAAAAAGAGGGGAATTATTTAAAAAAAGAGGCCCCTAAATGTTCGGAGCCCCTTCTTCGTTTACATATTTCTTCGATATTGACCGCCTACATCATATAGCGCCCTCGTTATCTGACCCAGACTGGCCACTCTCACGCAGTTCATGAGTTCGGCAAAGATATTTTCACCATTCATGGCTGCCAATTTCAGTTTAGTCAGCGCCTCATCCGTGAACTCCTTATTTCTTTCCTGGAATGCCCGGAGATTCATGATTTGCCCTTCCTTTTCTTCCTTTGTTGCACGGGCAATTTCCATGCTGTTCACCGCTTCTTCGGAAGGAGGATTTGGATTCAAATACGTATTGACACCAATGATCGGCAATTCTCCTGTATGCTTTTTCATTTCGTAATGCATCGATTCATCCTGGATTTTCCCGCGCTGATACTGCGTCTCCATTGCGCCCAGGACACCGCCTCGATCGTTGATGCGATCGAACTCTTGCAGTACTGCCTCTTCAACCAGGTCCGTCAATTCCTCTACGATGAAGGCACCTTGCATCGGGTTTTCATTTTTTGAGAGACCATGCTCCTTTGTAATGATCATTTGTATGGCCATTGCCCGGCGCACGGATTCTTCGGTAGGCGTCGTGATGGCTTCATCGTACGCATTAGTATGCAGGGAGTTACAGTTGTCCTGCAGTGCCATCAAAGCCTGAAGCGTCGTTCTGATATCATTAAAATCAATTTCTTGCGCATGAAGGGAGCGCCCAGAAGTCTGTATATGGTATTTGAGCTTCTGGCTACGATCATTCGCACCATATTTATCCCGCATGACAGTCGCCCAAATCCTTCTTGCCACCCTCCCGATAACCGTATATTCCGGGTCGAGCCCATTTGAGAAGAAGAACGACAAATTCGGGGCAAAGTCATCGATATTCATTCCGCGACTTAAATAATATTCGATGTAAGTAAAGCCATTCGCTAATGTAAAAGCCAGCTGTGAAATGGGATTGGCACCCGCTTCTGCAATGTGATAGCCGGAAATGGATACTGAGTAGTAGTTCCTGACTTTGCGATCGATGAAGTATGCTTGAATGTCCCCCATTAACCTTAAAGCAAATTCCGTAGAGAAGATGCATGTATTCTGGCCTTGGTCCTCTTTCAGAATATCCGCTTGAACAGTTCCGCGTACCGTTTGAAGGGTATAAGCCTGCACTTCTTCAGTTTCGGCATCAGTAAGGGGACGGCCTAACTCTTCTTCTTTCCGTTGAATCTGCTGATCGACTGCAGTGTTCATATACATGGCCAAAATGATTGGTGCCGGTCCATTGATGGTCATGGAAACAGATGTTGAGGGGTGGCAAAGGTCAAAGCCTGCATACAGCTTTTTCATGTCATCCAACGTACAGATGCTGACTCCGCTTTCCCCTACCTTTCCATAGATATCAGGCCGATGATCAGGGTCCTCGCCATATAAAGTTACAGAATCGAAAGCCGTACTAAGCCGTTTAGCAGTATCATCCTTTGACAAATAATGAAAACGCCTGTTGGTTCGATCGGGCGATCCTTCACCGGCAAATTGACGCTTCGGGTCTTCCCCTTCACGCTTGAATGGAAAGACTCCCGCTGTGTACGGGAAGAAGCCCGGAACGTTTTCACGGAATACCCATCCTAAAATCTCTCCATAATCCATATATTTAGGCAGTGATACCCTTGGAATCATTAAACCTGATAAACTTTTGGTTTTCAGCTTTGTGACGATTTCTTTATCCCTGACTTTCGTTACAAACTGCTCTCCTGCGTACTTTTCTTTTAAATCCTTCCATCCAGAAAGGATTTTTTTAGATTCAGGTGATAAATTCAAGGCGGTTTCCTTTTTCAATTTTTCTAAAGAAGCCACCATCTCGTCGTTGTTATCATTTTCCTTAATTGCATCCATTGCTCCTTCAAGCTGGAAAAGCCTCCGGGCAATACGTACTTGTTCAGCCGCACGCTTATGATACGATCTGACCGTATCACTGATTTCACGTAAATAATACCGACGGTCAGTAGGAATGATGACATTTTGCTTGTAAACATCCGCTTCTTTCGAAAAGGCCGTACTCCAAACCGTCCCTGATTTTTCATTTAGCTTTTCAATCAGTGCCGCGAATAATGCATTGGTGCCTGGGTCATTGAATTGGGAAGCGATCGTACCGTATACTGGCATTTCTGATGGATCTTGATCAAAAAGCGTACGGCTTCTTTGGTATTGCTTTTGAACTTGGCTTTTTGCATCCTCGGAGCCTTTGCGCTCGTATTTGTTAATGACTATCAAATCTGCATAATCAATCATATCGATTTTTTCAAGTTGCGAAGGAGCACCGAATTCACTCGTCATTACATACATGGATACATCGCATATTTCGGCAATTTCTGCATCTCCCTGACCAATTCCGCTCGTTTCAACGATGATTAAATCGAAGCCAGCTGCCTTCACGACTGAAATGGCATCTTTTATCGCCAAAGACAACTCACTTTTTGAATGGCGCGTGGCTAGGCTCCGCATATAAACACGCTCTGAAAAGATCGAGTTCATTCTGATTCTGTCACCAAGCAGGGCACCGCCCGTTTTCTGTTTGGTCGGGTCCACAGATAGTATGGCGACTCTCTCGTCTGGAATTTCGTTAATGAACCTTCTTATCAATTCATCAGTCAATGAACTTTTTCCAGCGCCGCCAGTCCCTGTAATCCCTAGAACAGGAACCTTCTTTTCGGAAGTCTTGATCTGCTCAAAAAGACTTTCCACCGCAGCCGCTGATTCCTGTGAAACATCGAGTCTGTTTTCGGCAAAGGTAATAAATTGGGCAATGGCATTTGTTCCCCCGGCAATCAATTCATCAAAACGTTCTTGTAAAGATGGTTTGACTGTCGAGAAATCACACTCCTCCATCAATACGTTTATCATTCCTTGAAGCCCATATTCCCGCCCTTCATCAGGCGAAAAGATACGGGCAATCCCATAATCATGAAGTTCTTTAATTTCCCTTGGGATGATGACCCCGCCACCGCCGGCAAAAATCCTAATGTGCCCGGCTCCCTTTTCCTTCAGCAGGTCATACATATATTTAAAATATTCCACATGTCCGCCTTGGTAAGATGACATGGCAATGCCTTGAACATCTTCCTGGATGGCCGCATTCACGATTTCCTCCACCGAACGATTATGACCTAGGTGAATAACTTCTGCCCCGCTGGACTGAAGGATTCTCCTCATTATATTGATGGATGCGTCATGCCCATCAAATAAACTCGAAGCTGTGACGAATCTAATATGGTTCTTCGGTTTATACACCTCAACTGTACTCATATAGCTCCTCCTTATTGAAACTTATTTATATCAGTGCTTTTTGGAACCCGATACATTTTGAATCAATAATTGCGTCTGCAGTTCAACATACTCTTGAAGCGTATACTGTTTATGCAAAGCCCATCTTCTAAAACTCCACATCTGCCCCTGAACGAAAATGTTATGTGAAACAAGGCTTATTTGTTTTTCCGTTAACGAGAGCTCCCCATTCTCGACACATTTCGTTATCACTTTTTCGAACATGCCAACCATCCGAATTTCTTTGTTCAGAACATATGGTAAAGCATCTTTCGTCAGGGCCTTCACTTCCTGATACATGACCAGCACTTCGTCCTGCATATCATCCATCACTTTATAAAAATAGGCGATCGTCAGCTTCAAACTTTCAAGTGTCCCATCACTCTGTTCTATTTCTTTCTGAAGCTTTTCCTGGACTTCATCATAGATAAAGTCACAAACGAGATATAATATATCTTCCTTGGTTCGGATATACTCGTATAACGTGCCAATACTAAAGCCTGCAGCTTTGGCAATTTCCCTGGTAGTCGTACGGTGAAATCCCTTTTCCTTAAAAAGGGTGACCGCTCCTTTAATCATTTGTGTACGCCTTTTTTCAACAAGCCGCTCATCCTTTACAGATGCAAGAACCTCTCTTTTTTCCATTTCCAAACTCCTTTTGAAAGCCCATTATTCAATTATCAAAGACATTCTGAAGAAATTGAAAAGGGAATTCCGGTAAAGGCAGTGCCTCATCGGAAAACCTCAGTTTCAATCCTATTTAGTAACCATCCGTGAGATGACCAGCTTTTGAATTTCCTGTGTACCTTCGTAAATCTGGGTTATTTTCGCATCGCGCATATACCGCTCCACTGGATAATCTTTTGTATATCCGTAACCCCCGAAAACCTGCACGGCCTCCGTCGTCACTTTCATTGCTGTATCCCCAGCAAAAAGTTTGGACATCGCCGACTCTTTTCCATAAGGAAGGCCCACTGATTCCAACCACGCAGCCTGATAGGTTAATAGCCTTGATGCCTCAACACCCGTTGCCATATCCGCCAATTTAAAACCGATTCCTTGCTGTGCAGAAATTGGCTTGCCGAATTGGACGCGCTCTTTTGCATAATCGACCGCGGCATCCAATGCACCTTGGGCTATGCCTACAGCCTGGGCTGCAATTCCATTACGGCCGCCATCAAGTGTCATCATCGCAATTTTAAAGCCTTCCCCTTCTTTTCCAAGGAGATTTTCTTTAGGCACTCGACACTCATCAAAGATGATTTCCGTGGTCGGTGATGAACGGATTCCAAGCTTCTTCTCTTTTTTACCAACACTGAAGCCTGGGAAGTCCTTTTCAATGATAAAAGCACTCGTTCCTTTTTGTTTCGACTCAGGATCCGTCAATGCAAAGACGACATATGTATCGGCAATCCCGCCGTTCGTAATGAAGATTTTTGAACCGCTGATAACATATTCATCACCTACAAGCTTTGCAGTCGTTCTCATACCGCCTGCGTCTGATCCTGAGCCAGGTTCAGTCAGTCCGTATGCACCGATTTTTTCACCCTGTGCCATCGGGCGAAGGTATTTTTGTTTTTGTTCTTCAGACCCAAATTTATATATCGGCCATCCTGCGAGCGAAGTATGGGCTGATAAAGTCACCCCAGTGGATGCACAAACGCGGGAAAGTTCCTCAATCGCTATGCAATATGCTAAATAATCACTGCCAATTCCGCCGTATTCCTCAGGCCACGGAATCCCAGTCAATCCAAGCTCAGCCATTTTATCGAAGATCTCACGGTCAAATCGTTCTTCTTCATCCCTCTCCGCAGCAGTCGGAGCCACTTCATTCTGGGCAAAGTCGCGCACCATTTTCCTGATCATTTCATGTTCTTCCGTTAGTTTAAATTGCATGAATATGCCCTCCAAATTTCTCGTAATTATAGATTCTTACTGATGACCATTCTCTGTATTTCGCTGGTACCCTCATAAATTTCAGTTACCTTTGCATCCCTGAAATAGCGTTCGACCGGATATTCCGTTGTATATCCATAGCCTCCGAACACTTGGACTGCTTCTATCGCCACATCGACAGCCGTCCTCGAAGCGAATAGCTTAGCCATTGCCGCCTCTTTACCGCAATTCAATCCCTGCGAGCGTAAATATGCCGCCCGATAGACCAGTAGCCTTGACGCTTCTATGCCCGTTGCCATTTCGGCCAGTTTGAAACCAATTCCTTGTTGTTGCGCAATGGGTTTGCCGAATTGCACCCTGCCTTTTGCATATTGGACAGCATGTTCCATTGCACCCTGGGCAATTCCCAGCGCTTGAGCGGCAATCCCAATCCTTCCAGCATCCAAGTTGGCCATTGCGATCTTAAAGCCTTCACCCTCTTTGCCAAGGAGATTGGCTGTAGGGATTTTCATATCCTCGAACGTTACCTGCACGGTGCTTGAGCCATGAAGGCCCATTTTACGTTCATCTTTACCGATGATTAAGCCTGGCGTCCCTTTTTCTACGATAAAAGCGGAGATTCCCTTGCTTCCCTTCTGAGGGTCGGTTGAAGCAAAAACAATAAACACATCCGCTTCCCCGCCATTGGTGATAAAAACCTTGGACCCATTTATTCGATATTCTCCGCCTTCCTTGACTGCCACTGCCTTCGATTTCAAACTCGCAGCATCGGAACCTGAGCTTTGCTCAGTCAAGCAAAAGGCGCCTAAATATTTACCAGCGGCTAGCTTAGGCACATACTTCCGCTTCTGCTCTTCCGTTCCAAAATAAACGATTGGATTTGTTCCAACAGAAGTATGAACGGACAGTATGACACCGAGAGTGGGACTTACTTTGGAAATCTCATTGATGGCAATGATATAAGACATGAAGTCCATACCTGCGCCACCGTATTCTTCTGAAATCGGAATTCCCATCAAACCAAGCTCACCCATTTTTTTTAGAATCGCTTTTGGAAACACGCCTGTTTCCATTGCCTCGATATGAGGAGTGATCTCATTCTCCGCAAAAGCGCTTACCATTTTCCGCATCATTTCCTGTTCTTCTGTAAACTTGAAATCCATCCTTCATCCCCCCATAGCTGCACATCTTTCCATGATTAGTTATATTCGTAAAAGCCCCGTCCTGATTTCTTGCCTAGCCACCCAGCTTTTACATATTTCCTTAACAGCGGACACGGTCGGTATTTATCGTCTCCCAGCCCTTGGTGAAGGGTTTCCATTATATACAAGCATGTGTCCAGCCCAATGAAGTCAGCTAGCGTAAGCGGGCCCATCGGATGGTTCATTCCCATTTTCATTACGTCGTCGATCGCCTCTTTAGTAGCAACGCCCTCATATAGTGTATAGATGGCCTCATTGATCATCGGCATTAAAATCCGATTAGCTACAAAACCTGGAAAATCATTGACTTCCACCGGTACCTTGTTCAAGGATTCAGCCATCTTTTCAACTTCTTTATAAACCTCATCCGATGTAGCAAGGCCTCGAATGATCTCAACCAGCTTCATGACTGGAACGGGGTTCATAAAGTGCATGCCAATTACCTTTTCCGGCCTTTTCGTGGCAGCGGCTATCTCGGTGATCGGGAGCGAAGAAGTATTGGATGCAAGAATGACGTGTTGAGGTGTGATTTCATCCAACTCGGCGAATATTTTTGTTTTTATTTCCATGTTTTCCACCGCAGCTTCAACCACTAAATCTACCTCAGCCGCATTTTTCAAATTCGTCGATGAAGTCAACCGGGAAAGGATTGCATCTTTCTCCCCGGATTCCATTTTCCCTTTTTCAACCTGCCGGGAAAGGTTCTTGGTAATAGTCCCTAACCCCTTTTCTACATACTCATCTTTTAAATCGTGTAAAAGAACTTCATAACCGCTCATTGCACAGACCTGGGCAATGCCGGATCCCATCTGTCCCGCACCAATGACCATCACTTTTTGAATGCCCATGAAAATCCCCCCTCATTCATCTATGAAACTATTATCCTTGCTTAGGCACTTCAATTAAAATGGCATCTCCCTGACCGCCGCCACTGCAGATTGCTGCGATGCCCAATCCCCCTCCGCGGCGTTTCAGTTCATGCATCAGCGTAATGATGATGCGGGCACCACTCGCCCCGATTGGGTGACCCAATGCTACAGCCCCTCCGTTTACATTCACTTTTCCCGGCGCGATGTTGGCAATTTTCCCACTGGCCAGCGCAACCGCTGCAAATGCTTCGTTCACTTCAAACAAATCAATTTCCTCTATCGATTTACCTGTCTTCTTCAGGAGTTCATTTATGACCAAGCCTGGCGTTTTAGGGAAGTCCTTTGCTTCCACTGCCACTTCTGCATGAGCTAAAATATAGGCAAAAGGCGTTTTTCCTTCTTTTTCCGCCCGTTCCTCACTCATTAGCACGAGTGCACCTGCCCCATCATTGACACCTGGTGCATTACCTGCCGTAATGGTTCCCTCATTATTGAAAGCTGGACCTAATTTAGCTAACTTCCCGGCAGATGTATCTTTTCTTGGGGCTTCATCATGTTCGATGGTAATTGGTTCGCCTTTTCGTACCGGCACCTGTACGGAAATGATTTCTTCTGCAAGAATACCGCCATCGATTGCCTTTATCGCCTTTTGATGACTCCCGTAAGCCCAGCTATCCTGTTCCTCACGGGTGATTTCAAGATCCTCGGCCGTACTGTTTCCGTAAGTCCCCATATGGACGCCCGTAAAACTGCAGCTAAGCCCATCCGAAATCATCGTATCCTTCAGTTCTCCATCACCCATCCTTAGGCCCCACCTTGCTTTCGGAAGGATATAAGGAGCATTGCTCATCGATTCCATTCCGCCGGCAACAATGATTTCTTCTTCACCTAAGCGAATGATCTGATCAGCCAATGTGACACTGCGAAGTCCTGATGCGCACACTTTATTTATGGTTTCCGTTTTCACTTCCCAAGGCAATCCAGCATGACGGGCTGCCTGTCGGGACGGTATTTGACCTTGGCCTGCTTGAAGCACATTCCCCATGATGACCTCGTCTACTTGGCTGCCTTCGATCCCTGCCCGAACAAGTGCTTCTTTGATTGCTATTCCACCAAGTTGTGATGCCGTCAAACTGCTAAGACCACCGCCAAATTTACCAAAAGGTGTTCTCACACCGCTAATAATCACTGTTTTCGCCATCATTATTTCCCCCTATAAGTAACATTGATTGAACGCTCGCTCAATTTGGAGTTAAAAAAATAGTGTTGTAAGCGCTTAATAATATATTATATTACACATTTTTCTCAAAAATGAAAATATTTAGTTTTTAAAAATTGAAAAAATTTCCTGCTTCCATTTGATCCATCCCATATAGAAGAAGCAGGCAATTCCATTTTAAATTAAGAGGCAATCGGTTTATTTTCACCAATGACCGCTTTTTCGAGTAGTTCAGCTACATCATACGTTTTAACATTTTCCTCAACTTCTTTTGCTTTCGTCCCATCAGATAGCATGGTCAGGCAATAAGGACATCCTGAACTGATCACTGTTGGACTGACGGCTAGCGCCTGTTCGGTACGGGCCACATTAATGCGGTTTCCTGTTTCCTCTTCCATCCACATCAAACCGCCTCCAGCTCCACAGCACATACCCTTCTCACGGTTACGCTCCATCTCAATAAGTTTCACACCATCAATGGATTGCAGGATTTCACGCGGCGGGCTGTAAACTTCATTGTACCTTCCCAAGTAACAGGAATCGTGAAATGTAATCGTCTCATTCACCGGGTACTGAGGCACCAGCCTGCCTTCACTGACAAGTTTGGCTAACAGTTCAGTATGGTGATACACTTCCGCTTCCAAGCCAAAATCCGGATACTCATTCTTGAAGATATTGTATGCATGCGGATCGATCGTCACGATTTTCTTAATTTCATTCTTCTGGAACTCTTCTATATTTTTCATTGCAAGCTCCTGAAAGACAAACTCATTACCCAATCGGCGGGGAGTATCCCCTGAGTTCTTCTCCTTATTTCCGAGAATTGCAAATTTGACGCCAGCTTCATTCAATAATTTGGCAAAGGAAAGGGCAATCTTCTGGCTACGGTTATCGTACGATCCCATTGAACCTACCCAGAATAAATACTCGAATTCTTCGTCTGCCTTTTTTAATTCCTTCACGGTAGGGACGCTGACATCTTCCCGAAGGCTTCGCCAATCTTCCCTCTCTTTACGGTTCAGTCCCCAAGGGTTTCCTTGACGCTCAATATTCGTCATGGCACGTTGCGCATCAGGATCAAGTCTGCCCTCGGTCAACACTAGATAACGGCGCATATCGATGATTTTGTCGACATGTTCATTCATTACCGGGCATTGATCTTCACAATTCCGGCATGTGGTACAAGCCCAAAGTTCTTCTTCCGTAATGACTTCACCAATCAGGCTCGGACTGTATGCCTCGGTTGCTGCAGCAGATTCCTGCGCCCCCTGTGCGGCTCCAGCCAAAGCTATCTTATTTCCCTTCGTATTCCCAAAAACAAAAGATGGCACCCATGGCTGCTTCGTTGTAACGGCAGCGCCTGTATTTGTTAAATGGTCACGCATCTTGATTATGATATCCATCGGTGACAGCATTTTACCGGTACCTGTAGCCGGGCACATATTCGTACAGCGCCCGCACTCCACACAGGCATAGAGGTCCACCATTTGGTACTGCGTCAAATCTTCGATATATTTGGCACCGTAATATTGATTGCCTTCTTTGTCGAAAACCTCTTCTTCCAAATCAACCGGTTTCAATTTCCCCGGATTGTCCAATCGATTCAGGAATACATTTACCGGACCGGCAATCAAGTGGGCATGCTTAGATTGCGGGATGTAAACAAGGAAAGATAATATGATCAGTAAATGCAGCCACCAAGCTACATAAAAAACGACTGTTGCCGCTGTTGTCCCCATCCAGCCGAATAGGAAAGCGATGCTTGATGCGACTGGCTCTGACCAAGTTGCATCGTGTCCATGCCAGATCATTCCCATTCCATTCCCCAGTAATACGGTGATCATGATACCGGTGATGAAGATGACAACCAAACCTGCTTTGAAATCCCTTTTCAAGCGAACGAGCTTTTCGACATAACGGCGGTATGCCGCCCATAGGATTGCAACAAGAACAGTGAGCGTCACAATTTCCTGGAAGAAAGTAAAGGCCGGATAAACAGGGCCAAACGGTAAATGCCACCCCGGTCTTAAGCCTTTAACGAAAAAGTCAAGTGCGCCAAATTGCACTAAGATGAAACCATAAAATAACATGGCATGAATGATCCCGCTCTTTTTATCTTTAAAGAGCTTCTTCTGTCCAAATACATAAACCCCTATTTTAACAAGACGATCTTTCACACGGTTATCGAATTCCACTTTTTTGCCAAGTTTTATATAAGCTATACGGGTCTTTATCAAGTAGACAAACAAACCGGCGGCGTAAGCGGTTACAAGCAGGAATGCAACTAAGTTGATCCACAGTAAGCCATTCATTTCCATGCAGACTTTCCCCCTCTTTAGTAAATTGCAAAATGCCAGGCACCATTTTGGGAAATTTGGCATTTTTCTGAAATTTGATTAATTCCATTATATAATGAATGAGCATTCAGTCAACTTTTTTCTTTCTAAAACTATTTAATTTTTCTGGACCTTAATTATATAATTCGACAATTACGCGTATTACCCTTCTGCATTCTAAAAAAATGAGGACCCTCTCCCCGCTTTTTAATGATTACTAACAGGGAATTGGAGCCAAACTAAATATAATCATTTAGGGGGGGTTTTTTTGAAGATAATCACTACGATTGCCTCAATATTTTTATTGATCTTCTCTTGGTGCTGGGTTGATCTTAAGGTAGGGCATAAGCGTTATTTGAAGCACGCAACCAACATAAAATATCCGCCTCGGAACAGCGATATGACTGTATTCACATCAGGGAAAATCCTGTTTGACGATTACATGAAGGAAGTAAAGCAAGCTCAGGATTCCATCCATATCCTTTTTTATATTGTAAAAAATGATAAATTCAGCAAGGATTTTTTGAAGTTACTGCAGTCAAAAGCGGAAGAGGGCGTGGAAGTGCGGCTTTTAGCCGATTGGGTGGGAAGTAAAAAGATGTCCCGACAAATCATTCAGGAGCTAACTAAAAGCGGCGTTCATTTTTCTTTCAGCTTTAAACCGAAACTCCCCTTCCTTTTCTATACAATACAAAAAAGAAATCACCGTAAGATCACGGTGATTGATGGAAAAATCGGCTACCTTGGCGGCTTTAATATCGGTAAGGAGTATATAAACCAAGGGGAGAAGCTGAACCCGTGGAGAGATTACCATTTAAAAATGACCGGGGAAGGTGTAAAGGACCTTCAGGAAGTCTTCCTCTCGGATTGGTTCCATGATACAAACGAGGATTACAGAGGAACGCCTGCCTATTTCCCGACATTGGCTCCCGGAACCCAGGCACAGCAGTTTGTCGTCACGAATGGCAGTGATCTTGAACAGTCACTTACACACTTGATTCGGCAAGCCGCTAAAAAAATCATTATCGGGACTCCATATTTCATTCCCAGTGAAACTTTATTTCAAGAATTAAGGGAAGCACTTGCACGCAATGTTTCCGTTACGATCATCGTACCTGAAATTTCAGACCATGCCCTTGTCAAGGAAGCTTCGTTTCCCTATTTCCGGGTACTGATAAAAGAAGGGGCTGAAATCATGCAATTTCAAAGGGGGTTCTACCATTCTAAAGTGATTCTGATTGATGATATAATGTGTGATATCGGTACGGCTAATTTTGATAAGCGCAGTTGTTTTTTAAATGGTGAAATCAATTGCATCGTATTTGACCGGACATTTATAGAAGATGTAGAAAAGGAGTTGGCAGTGGACCTAGCCGAATCCAAGCCGCTAAACGGGGACGCGATTTCCAACATGAATGTATTCCGTTCAGCAAAGGAATCGCTGGCTGCCATCCTTTCTCCTTTTCTTTGACATCCCGTTGCTCAAGGAGAAAAATATAATGAAAATAAGATTTGGATTCGTATCCAATGCCACCTGTTTATGGGAAGCTTCTCCGGCTAAGACACTTACTTACAAGCGATATAGCTCACTTGGCGCGGAAAAAGGAATGGAAAAACTCCTGGACGTGACAAGGCAGAATATTGAAAATACCTTAAGGGTCCTTCAATATAACACGGCACACCAAATAGAAATATACCGGATGTCCAGTTCCATCGTTCCTTTAGCCACACATCCCGAAATAGAATGGGATTTCGTTACACCTTTTAAAAGAGAGTGGAAACAGCTTGGCGATTGGGCCACTGCACACAAGATGAGGATCAGTTTTCATCCCAATCAGTTTACGCTGTTTACCAGCCCTAAACCCGCAATTACACAAAATGCCGTAAAAGATATGGAGTTCCATTATAAAATGCTTGATGCAATGGGCATTGCGGACACCTCTTTCATCAATATCCATGTCGGTGGGGCCTATGGTGATAAAGAGTCCGCCCTTGTAAGGGTTCATGACAACCTTAAATCGCTGCCTATGCACGTCAAGGAAAGAATGACTTTTGAAAATGATGATAAAACCTATACAGCATCTGAAACCCTGAGCGTATGTAGGAGGGAAGGCATCCCACTTGTATTCGATTACCACCATCATCTCGCAAATCTTTCGGATGAGCCGCTTAACGAGCTGCTCACCGAGGTATTCACCACTTGGAGGCAAGCAGGGGCGGTACCAAAGATTCATATTTCATCCCCAAAATCTGCAGGTGAATTTCGCTCGCATGCAGATTATATCGATTTGGACTTCATCATGCCCCTTTTTAAAGTGCTTAAGGATCTTGGACAGGACGTCGATTTCATGATCGAGGCCAAGATGAAGGATCGGGCAATGTTGCAGCTGATTGAAAATATAGCTAAGGTTCGTGGTGTAAAAAGGGTGAGCGGCGGTGCCGTCGAGTGCTGATTAACCTAAAAAAAAGCGGCTTGTTTCGTTAGAAACAGCCGCTTTTTCCATTACATTTTTTCCGGTGCCGAAACCCCGATTATAGCTAATGCATTCTTTAAGGTAATTTGGACGGATTTGACCAGTCCTAAACGCGCCTTACTTCTTTCCATCTCTTCAACATCCAAAACCTTATCTGCATTGTAGAAACTGTGGAATGTAGAAGCCAGGTCGAATATATAATTCGTCATGCGGTGAGGCATCCGTTTTTCGGCTGCTTCCGCAATTGCCTGCGGGAATTCTCCTAATTTCTTCAAAAGTTCCACTTCTTTTTCAGTAGCTAAGGCAGAGAAATCAGTGACTCCTTCATAGCTGATCCCTTGTTCCACACCTTGGCGTAAAATGCTGGAAATCCGGGCATGGGCATACTGTGCATAATAAACAGGGTTTTCATTGGATTGTGATACCGCAAGATCCAAATCGAAATCCATGTGAGTATCCGCACTTCTCATTGCAAAGAAATAACGGGTTGCATCGAGACCCACTTCATCAATAAGGTCACGCATCGTAACTGCTTTACCGGTACGCTTACTCATCTTCATTTTCTCGCCATCCTTGTACAGGTGAACAAGCTGGATGATTTCCACTTCAAGCTGCTCGCGTTTGTACCCCAATGCTTCGATCGCCGCTTTCATACGCGGTATATAGCCGTGGTGGTCTGCACCCCAGATATTGATCAGCGTTTCAAAGCCGCGCTCCAATTTATTACGATGATAGGCAATATCCGGTGTCAGATATGTGTAAGACCCATCCTGCTTAATAAGCACCCGGTCTTTATCATCGCCTAGTTCAGTGGAGCGGAACCATGTAGCCCCATCTTCCTCATAGACATGGCCCCTGTCCCTCAACACTTTGAGTGCCTCATCAATTTTACCGTCTTGATATAGAGATGTTTCGGAGTACCATACATCGAATCCGACACGGAAATTAGCCAAGTCCGTTTTCAGTTTTTCCATTTCATATTTCAAGCCGTACTCACGGAAAAATTCAAAACGTTCCTTTTCATCGGCATTTACATATTTATCCCCAAATTCACTGGCAAGCGTTTTACCGATGCCAATGATATCTTCGCCATGATAACCGCCCTCCGGCATATCCTTTTCGAGGCCAAGTGCCTGGAAATAGCGGGCTTCTATGGAAATGGCCAAATTATTAATTTGGTTTCCTGCGTCATTGATATAGTATTCACGTGAAACATCATAACCTGCTTTAGAGAGGATATTACATAATGTATCACCTACTGCTGCACCACGGGCATGGCCAAGGTGAAGATCACCGGTCGGGTTCGCGGAAACGAACTCCACCTGGATTTTTTCGCCTTTACCAAAGTCACTTTCCCCATATGCTTCATCCACTTTCAAAATGACAGGAACCAATTCCGTCAAATAGGAATTATTCATGTAGAAGTTGATGAAGCCAGGTCCTGCAATCTCGATTTTTTCGATGGATGCTTTTGAGTTGTCAAAGTTTTCGATGATTGCCTCTGCTATCATCTTTGGCGCTTTCTTTGCAATCTTCGTTAATTGCATGGCCATATTCGTGGAATAATCTCCGTGTGTCTTATCTCTTGGCAGTTCCAATACAACATTTGGAATCTGCTCTTCCGTTGCCAACCCAGCTTTAATGACTGCCGCTTTAATCTCTTCTTTCAGTTTTTCCTGTACCTCTTTTACTATATTCATGCGCTATGCTTCCTCCTTGTAGGAAATCGTCATCTCATATTGACCGGGCTCGCTTCCCTGCATATGTAACGTATATTTAAGGACAAGTTTCCCTTGTTTGGTCTTTTCATCCCATTGATGATGTATCTTCTTCGCGGTCGTCCGTAATCCCAACCTGCCATATAGACTTTCATAATGTCCATTTGTCGCTTCCTGCAGGCGGAAAAGCTGCCTCATTTTAATGGCGCCATTTCTAAGCAGGATCGTTTCATCCGGTTTGTGCTTGATGGTCGTTTGTGTTTGACCGGCTTCATTTTCCTCTTTATATTGCAAATATAAATCTGCACCTTTATACATTTTTGTACCAAATGTCACCAGCTCATACGTTTCCGTTTCTGGGCCGTGCATGATTTTTGTCTGTAAAGTCACTTTAATAGCATGCTTATCTATATCATGAAGAGTCAAAGCTACACTTCCTTCATCATGTCGTTCTTAACTTTATAAGTATAAATATTCTTCAAGGAAGTTTCAACTTGGAGCGGAAAATAAAGTGTAAATCCAAAAGTGTGGGGATAAACTGTCGAAATCATGTTGTTGCAATTCATTTGATTTTAACGCAATAATGACTCATTGGGGTGAAATTATTCAAAAAGGCTCCTTCAGATATTAAATCCTTTTCCTGAATGGATAAAAAAAAGACCATTCCCGCTAAAAAACGGGAACAGTCAAGTCTTCCAATCATTAACCTTTTTGTACCCAACCTAGAATCATTTCGCGAATCAGCTTGCTAGCCGTGTTCGCAGTTTGCTCGGATGGATCATAAATCGGTGCCACTTCTACTAAATCGCAGCCGACTACATTAATCTCAGACCGTGCTATCTCATGAATCGAAGCTAAAAGCTCTTTGGAAGTGATGCCTCCACAATCTACGGTGCCTGTCCCTGGCGCGTGCGCAGGATCAAGAACATCGATGTCGATGGTCACATATACAGGACGACCAGCTAACTGCGGCAGTACTTCTTTCAGAGGTTCAAGAACTTCAAATTTAGAGATGTGCATGCCATTTTCTTTTGCCCATTGGAATTCTTCCTTCAAACCGGAACGAATGCCGAAAGAGTATACATTTTTCGGGCCGATAAGTTCTGCGGATTTACGGATGATGGACGCATGGGAAAGCGGCTCTCCCTCATAATCCTCACGTAAATCTGTATGGGCATCCATATGGATGATGGCCATATCGGGATACTTTTTGAACATGGCTTTAATGACTGGCCATGTGACAAGATGTTCCCCTCCCATCCCCATTGGGAACTTACCTGCATCCAACAAGCTGTCGACAAATTTTTCAATCATATCGATACTGCGCTGCGGATTGCCGAATGGTAATGGAATATCCCCGGCATCAAAGAATTTAACTTCCTCTAATTCACGATCTAAATATGGACTGTACTCTTCCAAACCAATCGAAACTTCACGAATCCGGGTTGGGCCGAATCGAGAACCCGGACGGAAACTCACCGTCCAGTCCATCGGCATGCCGTACAGTACAGCTTCTGATTCCTCAAAAACAGGGTGGCTTTTAATGAATACATTGCCTGAATAGGCTTCATCGAATTTCATGGTCCATGCCCCCTTATTTCACTAAATCTTGAACGAATTTAGGCAGAACGAAAGCTGCTTTATGAAGTTCTTTTGTATAATATTTCGTTTCGATTTCATGGAAACGGTCTTCAGTCACTTCTAATGGATTATATTTTTTCGACCCGATCGTGAACGCCCAAAGGCCGCTTGGATACGTCGGGATATTCGCTAAATACAGGCTGGTGATCGGGAATATTTCTTTCACATCACGTTGTACATCGCGAATTAAGTCCGCTTTAAACCAAGGGTTGTCGGATTGTGCCACAAAAATCCCGTCTTCTTTCAAAGCTTTGGAAATCCCGGCATAAAAACCTTTTGTGAATAAGTTGACAGCAGGTCCGACAGGTTCAGTCGAGTCAACCATGATCACGTCATATTCATTCTCACTTTTGGCGATGTGCATGAAGCCATCCCCAACTTGTACGTCTACACGCGGATCTTCAAGCATGCCTGCAATTTCAGGCAGGAATTTCTTTGAGTATTCGATAACTTTCCCATCGATATCCACCAATGTAGCTTTTTTTACGCTTGGGTGTTTTAGGATTTCACGGATGACTCCTCCGTCCCCTCCGCCTACAACCAAAACGTTTTCTGGATTAGGATGGGTAAATAAAGGAACATGGGCTACCATTTCATGGTAAACGAATTCATCACGCTGTGAAGTCATTACCATGTCATCCAGCAATAGCATATTGCCCCACTCTTCCGTTTCAATCATATCAAGCTTTTGAAACTCAGTTTGCTCCGTATGTAAAGTACGATTCACTTTCATCGTAATACCAAAATTCTCTGTTTGTTTTTCAGTAAACCAAATGCTCATTTATTAACGCTCCTTTTCCATTTCATATTGTCAGTCACCTTATAGGTTCCCCAAAATCGGTATAGTCATTAGCTAGAAAAATTATAGACGAATCTAGCAGAATTGCAAGATAAATTTCATAAATGCAGTTCTTATGTTTAAAATTTTCTTTTTTTTCCATAATAGTAATAGATAATAGATTCTTACCTGATAAGAGAGGTGAAAGCAATGGAATTGATTCCAAGCGAACGATTTAAAAGGACAACTAAATATGTACGGGCCTTCATCATCCTTGCCACAATCGGGCTCACGATACTCTTTGTATTGCTTCTCTCTTTACTGATTTATGCAAAAATATTAGGTCCTCCCCCTTTGGTCGTGCCGCAGTCCACTCTCTATTATAGTGATGATGGAAATGTGATCGGTGAAACGGATAATGGCCAGAAACGTTATTGGGCCGGAATGGAGTCGATTTCACCACAGCTCATCCAAGCGACTGTCGCCGTTGAGGATCGTCAATTTTATACTCATAATGGATTTGATATAAAGCGGATCGGCGGTGCCATCCTTGCTGATATTAAGGCAATGTCCAAAGTCCAGGGTGCAAGCACCATTACCCAGCAGTATGCCAGGAACCTGTTTCTCGGGCATGACAAAACGTGGTCGCGTAAGTTTAATGAGGCCTTTTATACGATACGTTTAGAAATGAATTACTCCAAAAAGGAAATTCTAGAAGGCTATTTAAATACGATTTACTACGGCCACGGCGCATATGGAGCTCAAGCTGCAAGTCAATATTACTTTGGCAAGGATGCCAAGGATTTGACTCTTCCTGAAGCGAGCATGCTGGCCGGAATACCAAAAGGGCCGTCAAATTATTCACCATTGGATAACTTTGAAAAAGCGAAATCAAGGCAGAAAGTTGTCCTGCAAGCCATGAAAAACAAAAACTACATTTCAGGAAAAAATATCGCGGAAGCATTGGGAACATCCCTTACATTAAAGGGCGAGCACGGAACGGTCACCAATAAGACCGCTCCATATTTCCAAGATGCCGTCAAACAAGCTTTAAAGTCCCAACTTCATTTAGATGACCGGACGATCGAGCTCGGCGGGCTTAGGGTCTATACCACACTGGACGAAACCCAGCAGGATGCCGCCGAGGAGGTTCTTTCCAATACCATACCCAAGTCTTCAGGCATTCAAGCCTCGATCGTGGCAATGGATCCGGATACCGGGGAGGTCCGTGCGCTGGTCGGCGGCAAGGATTATTCCGAGTCGCCATTCAATCGAGCTACACAGGCGGTTCGCCAGCCTGGTTCAACCATGAAGCCATTGCTATACTATTCAGCGCTGGAGAACGGTTTCACACCGTCCACCACCTTAAAAAGCGAGACAACTACATTTTCTTTCGATGATGGTCACTCATCTTATACACCGCATAATTACAACCATCAATATGCGGAAGGCGAAATCACGATGGCTCAGGCCATTGCTCTTTCAGATAATATCTTCGCCGTAAAAACGCACTTGTTCCTTGGGGAACAGACATTGGTCGATACGGCGCATCGCTTCGGAATCACGGCAAAGATGGATGCGGTTCCTTCCCTGGCACTCGGTACGTCAGGTGTAAGGGCAATTGAAATGGTGAACGCATACAGCATTCTGGCCAACGGCGGCAAGAAGGTTAAACCCGTGTTTATCAAAAAAGTTGAAAATCAAAAAGGTGAAGTGATTTTTGATGAAAATGAGAAACCGGAACAGATTTTGGATGAGGACAAGGCATTTGTCATGACCCAGATGCTTACAGGTGTTTTCGATGAAACCTTAAATGGCTATACGAAAGTGACCGGCAGCACCATCAGTTCCCAGCTTACCCGCCCATATGCCGGCAAATCAGGCTCCACCCCGACGGATAGCTGGATGATCGGTTACACACCGGGGCTTGTTGCGGGAGTATGGACTGGATATGATCAAGGCAAAAAGATCGAAATCCCTGCTGAAAAAGGCTATGCCAAGAAAATCTGGGCTTCCTATATGGAGAAGGGACTGCAAGGGAAACCGGCAAAATCGTTTAAGGAAACCAAAAACGTAATCGGGGTGAACGTGAATCCCGTTAGCGGAAAATTGGCCACAAAGGATTGTCCTGTCTCAAGATTGACTTATTATGTTAAAGGAACCGAACCTGTCGAATACTGTGCCGAGCACTTTAAGGGTGAGGATCCGAAACATTCCCCAAAAGAAGAAGAACATAAAAAGGCCCCGTGGTACAAAAAAGTCTTAAAACCTTGGGGATAACGAAAAACCCCCGAAGCCGGCAACGGCTTCGGGGGTTTTTCTGTCCTAGTTCCACAGTGACTAAACTGCTGTCTTTAAGTTTACTGATTTTATCGCTTTCCTACAAGTGCATTTTTCACTAAACTTAACATTTCATCCATTAACGAGACTCAAACCGTCAATGACTCCTTCAGCTGATCTGAAGAGCGCTCCCACATTCCTGCATCATGATTTTTCAGGAAGTCTGCAAGCACACGCTTTGATTTATCGTCCATGGCCTCGACGATGATTTTTCGTTTCAGCGATTTATCCATTCTGTTGACATGCTCCGGAAGCGATTTGTAACCGCGTCTAATTGACCTGTCGACCGTCATTTCACATGCTGTCACACCTGCATAGTGCGGACCGTTTTGTGTGGCTTCAATGGTCACCCAAACAAGCCAGTAAGGTTTGGCATTCGGGACTTCCTCTTTAGTCTTCAAAAACTTGATCCCTTTTTCCACTGCACTCCTCGCATGCATCGCGCCGATATCGACCTCTGCTTCACCTGCATCCACATCGATGATGACCGGAGAAATATTATCGAGCGTCAAAACCCCTGCTCCATATCCGCCATGACCTTCTGTAGGGTCGTTTTTTATAATATTGAAGCCTACCTTTTTCTTTGGTTGTTCTTCCATGTTTATATCCCCCTTTATCGTTTGTCATTCCTTATTATTGGTTAAAAAACAAAAGTGAAAAAAATTGACTCAAGATGCCTCCTACAAATTTAATGCCAGTATCCAAAATCGGTCTGATTGTATAATCGCCCAGCGGTGTGATGATCATAATCAGGAAAATCAGGGAGCCGTATTGTTCATACTGGGTCATTTTTGCCCGCAAGTCCGCTGATACAAGATCCTGTACGATCCTATAGCCATCGAGCGGCGGCAGCGGTATCAGATTAAATACAAATAAAAGGACATTTAAATTTATGAGTGTATCTAAGAAGGGCTTGACGAAAAACGGTAAATCAGGTCCAACGCCTGCTGCAAGCAATCCGTAAAAAATTAAAAACCCCAAAATTGCAACAATCAAATTACTGAACGGACCGGCAAAAGAGACGAGCACTCCTGCCAATTTTGGATTCTTGAAATGAAAACGATTAACCGGTACAGGTCTCGCCCAACCAAATCCGGCTATTAATATCAACAACGTCCCGATCGGATCCAAATGAGAAATCGGATTCAACGTGACTCTTCCTTCATTCTTTGCAGTCGGGTCACCGAACTTATAGGCCACATAAGCATGGGAAAATTCATGAACCGTAAATGCGATTAACAGTGACACTATGACATACGGAAGTTCTTCCAAGCTATAATGCAAAAACTGTCCTATTTGATCAATGAATTCCATCGATAGCTTCTCCCCCATTGTTTATTACCGTTAGTATACATCAAAAGTCCAAGAAGTGAAAAAACTCTGACTTCCGTGTCTTGCAATTCTTTTTCCATTGTGAAACACTACAAGATAAGAGGGGAAGGGGGGAAAAGAGATGCCATATGTAACAGTCAAAATGCTTGAAGGCCGTACAGACGAACAAAAAAAGGCTTTAGTCGAAAAGGTGACTGCAGCCGTTACGGAAACAACTGGAGCACCAGCTGAAGCCGTGACGATTTTCATTGAAGAAATGTCAAAAAATCATTTAGCAGTAGCCGGTGTCCGTAAAAGCGATTTATAAGCTTTACATAATGGGGAAAAGCTAAGCCATCAATTCGGCTTAGCTTTTGTTTTTAACTGCTCAATATATTCATATGCCTCATCAATTTCTTCAAGCGTATATTTTTGTTTGCTTTTCAGCGTGAAAATTTTCTCGGTGACTTCCTCTTTTTCAAGCGTGTCGAAGTATAACACCGTTGAAACCAGCTCCAAAAACCGGGCATTCTGTTCGTTCATATCCAATAAGCATGCCTCAAGTGCCGGCATCTCCACTTCCTGTATGGATAGGAAATCCTGGCCGGCATCCGTTATCGAATAACAATATTGATAATACCCTGCTTTTTTTTCCCTCACTTCATTCAAGTAACCCATTTCGCAGAGCTCTTCAATCCGTAAGGTCAACTCCTCCGAATACGGTCCGTAAAAGTGAAATTGAAACTTTTCATGAAATGGGAAGGAAAGCTTCTTCGCGATATAAACGATTTTTTGCAACTTTTTCCGACCCGAGATTTCACCTGCAGTAGAAATTGCATTGATAATGTTTGCATGATCCTTAAACAAGGCTCGTCACTCCTCACCAAAAATGTACCACTTTAATCCGATAGCTCCAAAAGCTTACGAATCTGTTTTTTTATATTTTTCTTCGTAGATTCATCACGCAATAAATCTGCTGGATAATACAACTTATGATCCGTTCTTCTTTTCCCTGAAATTGCATCGACAATTTCGGATTCACGCGATAATTCACGAATTTCGCCATTATTTTTCAGCAAGTGAATCGGCAGCCTCTCCTCTTCCTCACCTGGCCGGTAAAAATCATACGGCAGATCTGATGAAGAATCGACGACAAGATAATAATCCGGATCGATGCCTGCCTTCTTGAATAGCGTCCTTAATTCCATCAACCTGTTCATTTGACTGTTCGATGGATGGAATTCCACATATTTAAATAGTTTACGGTTAACGAAGCGAGTGCATAAATCTTTTAAAATCGCATCGTTCTCCTCTTCCCATGCTTCGAAATAATAGAGCATCACCGCTTCATCCATTTTCAAGTAGTCCGTTAAAGTCACGTCTCCCTTGAACAATGAATAAAAATGGTGCGGTTCTTGAGCAAACTCATAACCGGATTCATATAAATGCTTCGCCCTATGCAGAATCTTGGTAAGTATGACCTCCGCACTTCTCGTAACTGGATGGAAATAAACCTGCCAGTACATTTGGTAGCGACTCATGATGTAATCCTCAACCGCATGCATCCCGCTTTGTTTTATGACGGCATGTTCTTCCCTTGGCCTCATTACACGCAAAAGCCTTTCCATATCGAAATGTCCATAACTAACGCCAGTGAAGTAAGCGTCACGCTGTAAATAATCCATTCTATCAGCATCGATCTGACTTGAAATCAGGCTGACTACTAATTTGCCTTTATAGGTTTTTGCTATGACTTCTGCCACTTTTTTAGGAAAATCACGTCCAACTCTAAGGAGGATCTTATTCACTTCCGTATCGCCGAGGATTATTTGCCGCGTGAATTGCTCATGATCCAGGTCAAACACTTTTTCAAAAGAATGAGAGAAAGGACCATGACCCAAATCATGCAGCAGTGCTGCGCACAAGGATAGTAACCGTTCCTCAGGTTTCCATTCCGGTCTGCCTTCGAAAACATCATCCACGATTCTCCGGACAATCTCATATACTCCAAGCGAGTGGCTAAGCCGACTATGTTCCGCACCATGAAAGGTCAAATAAGTCGTTCCCAGCTGTTTGATCCTTCTAAGACGCTGGAATTCCTTCGTCCCTATTAAATCCCATATAACCCGGTCACGAACATGTATATATCGGTGCACCGGGTCCTTGAATACCTTTTCTTCTTGTAATTTTTCGCCGGAATATTCCATGAACTACCCTCTTTTTCATAATCTCGATGCACTCATTATAGCGTGTTTTGACAAAAACCCCTAACATCCACCTTGCTAGCAAGAGAGGTCCTTTTGTAAGAAAACGGAAGTTTCAGTCTGGTTTTGTCTTGAAAATAAGAAAATAAAAAATCACCGCAGTGTGTTGAATCTGGGTGATGATCACTTGTTCCATTTATCATAAGCAAACAATCCACTCTACCTATATATCATGGATCCTACTTTAGTTTTTTATTGATTTTATCTAGTAACTCGTCTTCTGTCGGTGCAGCAACTGGACGGTTATTGACAAAGGCAAAAGACTTCTTTCTGCCAGGACCGCAATAGGATTGACAGCCCACTTCAATTTTCGCGTCGGGATCAAGCTTTTCAAGACGCGGGATCAATGTTTTAATGTTTACCGCCAAGCAGTCATCGCACACTCTGAATTCATTGGACATCCTCCGGTCACCATCCTTTCCAGGACAAACTATTTTTCATCCATTTATATGACTAAAGGGTATTTTACCGCTTCTACTTATGAATATCAAGAGGGCTTGATCATGTGAAAAGGAATGGGCAGCCGCTGTAAAAGGATGTAATTAAGCAAAAAACTAGTATCCTTTTAACCTTTTTGTATAAAAAATCCGGATTTTGTCCAAAATGCTAGTAGAACACTCATAAATCACTGCCACACGATATTTTATATAGTTATTTATTTTAAAAGTTACCAGAAAGGGAGTATGTAGAAATGAAGGTTCGTCAAGACGCCTGGACAGAAGAAGATGATTTGCTTTTGGCAGAAACGGTATTGCGCCATGTGCGGGAAGGCAGCACTCAGCTTAATGCTTTTGAAGAGGTAGGAGATAAGTTGAATCGCACCTCTGCAGCATGCGGATTCCGCTGGAATGCAGTTGTCCGCCATAATTATGATAAAGCGCTTTCCCTTGCCAAGAAACAGCGTAAGCAGCGGCAAAGGATCCTTGGAAAAGATCAAGGAGGGAAAAAACGGCTTCTTTATACACCGCCGTCCCCAACGATTTCCGACATAATGGTTCCCCATGTACAAGAAGAGGAACTAGAGTTGAAATCCGAAGTCGATACTACCAATTATGAAACAGCAGAGGAATTCGTTGTGGCTGAAGCCCTCACTCCTAAGACACAGCAAACACCAGTGACTTTGGAAACGGCCATGAGCCTTGATGCCGTCATCGCCTATTTGGAATCTATGAACGTCCGCATGCTTCAAGCTGAAGTATTAAAAACCGAAAATGAAAGATTGAAGCTTGAAATTAAAGGGCTGAAAAAGCGAAACGAAGATTTGGAGAATAAAATCAGCCACCTGGAACAAAACAGCGGCTTGATGCAGGAAGATTATGAAACTTTGATGAATATCATGAATCGAGCAAGAAAGCTGGTCTTGTTAGAGGAAGAGGAACGTCCGGCAACGAAGTTCAAGATGGACCGGAATGGCAATTTGGAAAAAATGGCCGAGTAATAAGATAATGTGGGGTTCAGTTATAATAGATCAACCACATGCCAAAGGCCGTTTCACCCATGTTTATCTTAAAAAAGGGAGCCGACAAGGCTCTTTTTTCATTGTTTCAAGGATGAGGCAATAATATCTTCGCCTATCATACATGCATTTTACAGTTTCAGTGAATGCTAAAGTCGTATTAAATGAAAAAATCCGTTCCTGAATTACTGGAACGGCTTCTTTCATATCAATCCTTTAATGCATCGAATACTTTATCATTGCGTTCCGCCACTCTTGTCAAGTATGCCTCATACATCGGCCATTCCTGAACGGAAAGAGTGTCTGAGAATATCCTTTCGCTATGTTCCTTCAATACATTCAGGAATCTGAACATAACGTCCTGAACACTCAATTGCACGCCCAACAATTCCGTTAGGGACGCCATTACCGAAGGGACGATATCAGGATAAGCGAACTTGGTTTCTGCATTTCCTTTTGCTGCATCATAAAAACCCTTCACGAGACTGGCACGTTCAGCCCCGCTTCCATTGACACACAAATAGATTTGCACCGCTACGCCATTACGAATCCTGCGTTGGGATATACCGGCAAACTTTTGCCCATTTATACTTAAATCATAACTTCCAGGACAATAGGAACCGATGATTTCCCTTGCCTCCATCGTGACTGGGAAATCGGCAAACATCAATTGGACAAGCTTCCACATCGCATCATATCCACGATTGATTTCGATTTTCTGCTCGTTTTCAGGAAAAATGAGCGACAAATTAAGGACGCCTTCATCCAGCACGACTGCCAGCCCTCCGGAATTCCTAACGATGGCCTGAAAACCCTGTTCTTCTAAATGATCCAAACCCTTTTTAAGAAATGGCAACTTCGTATCCTGTATACCCATGACGATGGTTCGATGATGTACCCACGCCCTGGCTACGGCCGCTGATTTACCTGACCCTACGGAAGCGCAAAATGTATCATCCATCGCAAAGGACTCCAGAGCTGGAAACTGAGGTCCAACGGAAGATTGATCAATGATTCTCCACTCTTGCTGCATTAATAATGAATCTGTTTCACTCATACGAATCTCCCTCTACATTTAATCCTTAAACTGCCTATTGATACTGCGCCACAAATCCCTGTGCCGCTGTAATGACAGCCAGTTTATATACATCGTCTTCACTGCATCCCCTCGAAAGGTCATTCACCGGACGGTTCAGCCCCTGTAGGATCGGACCGATTGCTTCGAAACCACCCAAGCGCTGTACCATCTTATAGCAAATGTTCCCTGCTTCGAGGCTTGGGAAAATAAAAACATTCGCATCCCCCTGAATAAGGGAATCCGGCGCTTTTTTTCTTGCCACCGAAGGAACGAACGCCGCGTCAAACTGAAATTCCCCATCAAGAATGACTTCAGGATCCATTTCTTTTGCCAAATCGACAGCATCAGCCACTTTTAAGGTCTCGGGGGATGTTGCCGATCCCTTCGTCGAAAAGCTCAGCATAGCCACACGCGGTTCGATATCGAACATTCGTGCAGTCTTCGCACTTTCTATCGCAATTTCAGCCAGGTCTTGGGAATTGGGGTTTATATTGATCGCACAATCCGCGAACACATATTTTTCTTCATTCCGGACCATGATGAATACTCCCGATGTTTTTTGGACGCCTGGCTTTGTTTTTATGATCCTTAAGGCGGGACGAACCGTATCGGCAGTCGAATGCGTTGCACCACTCACCATTCCATGGGCCAGTTTCATATGGACGAGCATGGTTCCAAAGTAGTTCTCATCCATTAAGATTTCACGTGCTTGTACATCGGTCGCTTTACCCTCACGGACCTTCACGAACGCTTCAACCATTTCATCCATCATGATATAATTCTTCGGATCATATATTTCGATTGCATCAAGGGAGATTTTCATATCTTTTGCCTTCTCTTGAATCAACCCGATATCCCCGATCAATACCGGTGTCACCAGTTTAGCTTTGGCAAGCCTTGCTGCCGCCCCCAAAATCCGTTCATCCAGCCCTTCTGGAAAAACGATCTTTAAATTATGCCCCATGACTTTCGCTTCCAATATTTCAAATAAATCACTCATTGGCTCTTCCTCCTTTTTAGATACGTTTTCCCTCTTTCCTTCTATATTTAACCATCCGGTGAAAATCCATAGTCGTCTTCTTTTAAGAATACTCTAGCAGCCAGGTAATTTCCAGCCACTTTGGTCTCCTGCCAATCCGCAAATTTGAAAATTGTTTGAACACCGAAAAACAGGGGTGGTGTTTGCGGGTTGATATAAATTTCCTTATACTGAAACTATGTTATATTAAAGTTATAATAAGACTTAGGAGTGATCGTAATGAGTGAAGCAGCACAAACACTGGACGGCTGGTATTGTTTACATGATTTCCGTCTGATCGACTGGGCTTCTTGGAAAACGTTATCAAGCGACGAACGCCAATTGGCCATCTCGGAATTCCAAGGTTTACTGGATAAATGGAATATGACACAAAGCGACAATGAAGGCAGCCACGCCCTATATTCCATCGTAGGCCAGAAAGCGGACTTCATGCTTATGTTTGCCCGTCCAACCATGGAAGAATTGAATGCAATTGAAAACGAATTCAATAAAACGAAGCTTGCCGAATATACAGTTCCCGCTTATTCATACGTTTCCGTCGTGGAATTAAGCAATTACTTAGCTGGAGGAGATGGTGAGGACCCTTACCAGAACCCTCATGTCCGTTCAAGACTTTATCCGATACTTCCAAAAGCGAAACATGTATGCTTCTATCCAATGGACAAGCGTCGTGATGGCGATGATAACTGGTATATGCTTTCCATGGAAGAGCGCAAAGGCTTGATGCGTTCCCACGGCTTGATTGGCCGCAGTTATGCCGGTAAAGTAAAACAAATCATATCGGGTTCTGTCGGTTTTGACGATTATGAATGGGGCGTTACACTATTCGCAGATGATGTCCTTCAATTTAAAAAATTAATCTATGAAATGCGTTTTGATGAAGTGAGTGCACGTTACGCTGCATTTGGTTCTTTCTTTGTAGGCAATATCCTGCCGGAAGAAAACGTATCTTCATTCCTATACGTATAAGACGATGGGCTTCCGGTTTCCGGAAGCTTTTTTTTGTGTCCCCTCCTTTTTATTTTTCCCCGGCTGTGGAATAAATCCAATCCACATCCCATACATTTTCAATAGTGATGAATTTATTTTTTCACAGTCCCATTCAGCTTCAGGAAAATTGATCAAGGCAATTCCTGACTCCAGAGAGGTGAAGGAACGTTACTTCTATTCATTGGCCGGCAAGAGGATATGGTTTATATCATGAATGGCAGCCGTTATGTATCGCTTAACTTTCATTGTGGTTTTTTAAGCCACCCGGGGATTGTCCAGAAACATATACAATACTACCGGTCGCTATAAATCGCACAGTTCTCCCAGTCCACACTCTTGGATTGTCCAAATTCCACAGCATCAACTAAACCTTGAATTTAGGAGGGAATGCAATGTCACAAAATAATCCTTATGGTAACTACCCGTACGGGGGAAGCCCCTATTACCCGTATGAGAATAATGAGCCTGAACTAAGGCAGCAGAATCCTAACCAGCAACAAGGTTACCCGCAGCAAGGATACCAACAGCCATCATACCAGCCACAACAGCCCACTATGGCAGGCACGCCACAACAAATGCCGATGCAGGTGAGTCCAGCCACTTCCGGACCACAGATACCTGGCATGCTTCCGGTCGAACAATCATACATCGAGAACATCTTGCGTTTGAATAAAGGAAAATTAGCCACTGTTTATACAACGTTTGAAAACAACAAGGAATGGAATGCCAAGATCTTCAAAGGAATCATTGAGGCTGCAGGACGCGATCACTTAATCATAAGCGACCCTCAAACGGGAAAACGATACTTAATCCCGATGGTATACTTAGATTATATAACGTTTGATGAAGAAATCGAATATGAATATCCATTTGGAGGCACTGGGCTTACCACCTATTCGCCAAGGTGATTAAAATCCAATAAAGAAGAGCCTCGGAATCCATTTGATTCCGAGGCTCTTCTTATATTGGAATGACTTTTTTCATTACAAGTATTTATATGCAGCAATGATCATCAAAACCCAAGCAACCAAGAATGAAACCCCGCCAAGCGGTGTGATGGCACCAAGGACCTTGATTTGCGTAACGCTTAGAACGAATAGGCTTCCGGAAAACAGGATAATTCCTATTAGCATAAGCCAGCCGGACCAGTTGATCAGCGGACTTGAAATCTTCCCAGCCAATAAACCGATTACCAATAAACCAACCGCATGGAACATTTGATATTGAACAGCGGTTTGCCAGGTTTCTAAATATTTATCAGGAATTTTCCCTTCCAGTCCGTGTGCACCGAATGCACCTAGTGCCACAGCAATAAACCCATTCAATGCACCTAAAATGATGAACAGTTTCAATTATTTCGCTCCCCTTCCCTCATTTAAAAATCGAACAAGGACTCCCCATTGGCCTCATCCATTTTAACCGGTTCTACATTCGGTGTAGCCGACATAACGGGCTGGGTCAATGTGATTGGCTTCGGCATGCTGATGTTCGCCGCTTTTTCATCCACCATTACTTCACAAAGGGACTTAATGGCGATTACATACCCCTGCACCTTATCCTCTGAATTTGCCTGTTTCGCTTTTAAAACAAGCTCTTCGATTTTATCCAACATTTGTCTTGATGAAATATCCAACTTTACCACCTCGTCTATATACAGGTCAAAACTATCATAACTAGCATAGCAAAAATCAGAGAAGAAAACACCTTGCATATTTCCTACCTCTTTATTGGCTTGGCCTGAAATTTCAAGCATGGCTGTCCTGAAGAATGAAAAACATCAAGAGAAGGCTGGTTTGATGTTTTAAATTGAAAAGCACGGCAGCCCTTTGGAAAACTGGGATCCCAAGTTATATAGAAATGACGGCACGCCATACAATTCACCCGTTTCGTTTTCTTGCCCCTATCATCGGTTCGAGATTTCCCAATCAATTGGGGATTCCCCTATTTCCAACAGCAATTGATTTGTTGTGGAAAAAGGTTTGGTGCCAAAGAAACCACGGGAAGCCGACAGCGGACTCGGATGTACGGACTTAATGATTTTATGACGGGTTTCATCAATCAAAGGGATTTTGGTTTGTGCAGGTTTCCCCCACAGGATGAATACAACAGGTTTCGGACGGTCATTCAATAGGCGAATAACTTGATTCGTAAAGATTTCCCATCCTTTTCCGCGGTGTGAGTGGGCCTCTCCCTCACGAACAGTCAAGACGGTATTCAATAGAAGCACTCCCTGTTTTGCCCATTCGACTAGGGAACCATTATTCGGAACCTCATAGCCTAGATCGGTGTGTAACTCTTTAAAAATATTTCTTAAAGAAGGCGGGATGCGAACCTCCGGCCTAACCGAAAAACTAAGGCCATGCGCTTGACCAGGGCCATGGTAAGGGTCCTGTCCAAGGATGACAACCTTTACGTCTTCATAAGGAGTATAGTGAAGTGCATTGAAAATATCGTCCTGATCGGGATGAACGACTTGCTGACTGTACTCTTGCTTTACGAATTCCCTTAGCTCCTGGTAATATTCTTTTTTGAATTCCTCTTTCAATAGAGGCCACCAATCATTTGTTAATAACTGCTTTGCCATCTGCCACAGCCCCTCTCCACTTTTTGAAACTATATTATATCAAACTACATCGCCTTGCCTTTTTCCATAGACTACGATTTATGTTTCTATATACCCCAAAAGTGGGAAATAGAAAGTTAGCAAGCACTTTAACCATGTTGGAGGATTCCCTATGAAAAAATGGTATAAAAGAAAACGATTTTATCTGCTTGTCAGCATTTTGATCGTCATTACACTCGTAATCGTCTATAACAGCTACAAGCTTCTCCCCGATGGCATTTCCTATGAAGGAAAGGTTCACCATGTCGAGGATATCGATTTCATCTATGACCTTTCCTATCACGATGAACAAGGGGGTCTGCAACATGAGCAGCGCATTTTCCAAACCATAAATCAAGCCATAGAAGAGGCTGATTCCTATATCGTCATCGACATGTTTTTGTTTAACGCTTTTTATGATGAAAAGATAAACTTCCCGAAGTTAACCGAGAACCTGAAGGATAATCTGGTTGAACAGAAGAAAAAGAAACCTGGCCTCCAGGTCATTTTCATTACTGATGAAGTGAATACTTCCTATAATGCCTACCAGCTAGAGGCATTGGAAACGATGAAGAAAAATGGCATTGATGTCATAGTTACCAATTTAGACCGCCTCCGGGATCCGAATCCTCTCTATTCAGGTGTATATCGGACCTTTTTCCAATGGTTCGGTGAAAGCGGGAAAGGCTGGATTGTGAATCCAATGGCTAAAAGCGCACCAAAGGTCACATTGCGCTCTTATCTTAGACTGATGAATATCAAAGCCAATCACAGAAAAGTGGTCGCTACTGAAAAAACGGCCATCATCTCATCTGCCAACCCTCATGACGCAAGTGGATTCCATTCCAATATTGCGTTCCAGATGGATGGGAATATCATTGGAGATTTTATTAAAGCCGAAGAAGCCGCTTCGAAATTCTCGGGAGGACCAAAGTCATTTCCTGAGTTCAAAGGCACATCAGCAGATAAAGGACCGATATCGGTACAACTGCTAACGGAAGGAAAAATCAATAAACATGTCCTTAAGGCAATTAAGGATGCAAAAAAGGGTGACAACATCCAGCTTGCCATGTTCTATATTGCCGATCGCGAGGTTGTCGAGGCATTAACGGATGCAGCTAAACGGGGTGTGAAGATTCAAATGATATTGGATCCGAATCAAAACGCTTTCGGAAGTGAAAAAATCGGGCTTCCCAATCTTCCGGTTGCTGCCGAATTCGAAAAACTGGGGAATGAAAACATCTCGATTCGCTGGTACAAAACAGATAAAGAACAGTTCCATACGAAGTTGATGATGATCCAAAGGGCTAATGATACGGTTATCCTTGGAGGATCGGCTAATTATACGTCACGCAATCTGGATGACTATAATCTTGAAGCGAATGTTGAAATCCATGCTCCAAATGATGCGGACGTTTCCAAGGATGTGGATAGCTATTTTCAAAGACTCTGGACAAATCAAAATGGAACATACACGGTGGATTACAGTGAATACCAGAAGAAACTGCCGGTCTTTAAATACTTGACCTACCGCATTCAGAAGGTGTTCCGCTTCACCACTTACTAAAATTTTCTTCGAAATGAATGTTTATCAGTGCCCAAATGAGGTTATATACTACTATAGCCAACAAGCAACTGTAATAAGCAAGATTCCATTTACCTATATTCAAGAGAATCTCACTAAATTCAAGGAGGAGTTTATATGTATCAAGTACATGTAGTAGAAAACGGTTTACAAGCAAAGGAAAAAATTGATGAATTAGTTACATCAGGTTATACGAAAGACGATGTATATTTGTTTGCCCATGATAAAACCCGTTCAAAACACCTTACCGAGAATACAAATACAGAAGGTGTAGGCATGAAGGAACAAGGTTTCCTTGATACCGTCGGAAATCTTTTTAAATCACGCGGAGATGAACTTCGTAACCGAATGAGCAACCTTGGCCTTAGTGATATGGAGGCAGAACGTTACGAGGAAGTGCTTGACGAAGGAAAAGTAGTCATCGTTGCTTCCAAACAAGATAATAAAGACGGGGTTGCACACTAATACCCGATAACCATTACCTATATGGATTCATAAAAAAGCGAGGCTCCTTAACCGGCAGCCTCGTTTTTTAAACTCATTATCCCAGGATGCTTTGGTACGTGGCCTTTGCATGGACCATGTCCTTCGTACCGTGAATCAACGCCCGGCCATCCTTGAAAATGACGATACGCTCCCCAGCTTTTTCACAAGAGAGAAGAAATGGATTGAACTTCACCAAATAGCCGCTGCCGTCCAGATCTTTGGCTAGTTTCTCGAGATGCAGTTCCAAAGGTTTTGGCGGTCTTACCTGTACAGTATCCCTCCCGCAGAGAACAGCCGTTTTCGTTGCATTTTCCAGTGTTAAAAAGGGGTATGTCCTCTGCTCCCCGCATGAGAGACAATCTTTCTTTTTCGCTTTTGTCAATTTAACGGTTTGGTATTGATTTCTCCACAGATCAAAAGAAACAAGTGCAGGCCGTACCGATTCCCAATCTTCAATAAGGATTTTCAAAGCTTCCGCAGTTTGGTGTGCCACTACCATCGTTACAGCTGGTGATATGACTCCACCTGTGTCACAGGTCATTCCTTGAATGGGGATTGCTTTAAGCAAGCAGTGCAAACATGGAGTCTGTCCGGGAAGGATCGTCAAAGTCATACCCACACTCCCCACACATGCCCCATAAATCCACGGTATATGAAGCTTTTGTGATAAATCATTAATGATCATCCGTGTCTCAAAATTATCGGTTGCATCCAATATCAAATCAACATCCCCAAGCAGCTGTTCGAGGTTCTGGGCAGTTGCGTCCATGATGATGGCATTCACTTCAACTTCATGATTGATATCAAACAAATGACGCTTTGCCGCTTCTGCTTTTGGCAGTTTCTCCTCGACATCCCGTTCCGTATACATTTGTTGGCGCTGTAAATTACTGGTCTCGACATAATCCCTGTCGACAATGGTAAGCTTCCCTACTCCTGCCCGAGTAAGGGCCTCGGCATTAGCAGATCCCAAAGCCCCTGCACCAAGAAGCAAGACATGCTTCTTCATAATTTTCAATTGGCCCCCTTCACCAATGGGGGCGAATAAAGTCTGCCTTGAATATCGTTCTTTCACCGTGAACCCTCCCTTCCGAACGCCTTAGCCCCCACTTACTGGCGGAATGAAAGCAACTGTATCTCCATCAGATAGAATCGTGTCATCATCGGCAAATTCTTCATTGACCGCCGTCATCACGGTTTCAAGACCTTCCAATTGAAAATCTACCCTCATTTTTCCTTTTAGCTCCGCCACACTCATTCCATTTCCTTCTATAGAAAGAGTCTCTTTGCCTAGCTCATCTTTCAATTGGGCAAATAAAAGTACATTAATCATCAATATCCCCCTTTTCCGGTTTCCCCGATGGATATGGAACGGTTTCCAACTGGTTTCCTACCCATGTATCCCCATCTTCCCAGTGTTCTTTTTTCCAGATTGGGACGATTTCTTTAATTCTTTCAATCGCATACCTGTTCGCCTCATATGCATCATTTCGATGTGGCGTACTAACGGCAATAACCACTGCGATATCCGTGATTTCAAGTTTACCTACACGGTGGGTGATCGCCGTTTCTGCATCAGGCCAACGTTCCTTTATCTCAGATCCGATTTGCTCCAATTTCTTGATGGCCATCGGTTCATACGCTTCGTAAATTAAGAAGAGAGTCTTTTTCCCTTTCGTCATTTCCCTCACTGTACCAATAAATGTCGTGACGGCACCTGCATTTCGATTGACTACTTTATCAATCACTTCCTGGATGACAATCGGCTCTTTTGAAATATTATAATTCATGTCTACCATCCTTTATATATAATTCAGTTTGATCAATATAACCTGCCTCTTGATAATCTTCCATCGTATTCATATTGAAAAAAAGATATTGAAAATGTTCAGGATTCTCGCGATATAACTTAAAGTCGGTTTCTTTCATGACTTTCACCGAAATCTTTTCCAAAAATAGACTCATTTTTAATTCATGTTTCAATAAACACTCCGTCAGTACAGGAAGACACCTTTTATGGTAAACCGCAAAAAGCGGCTGAAGCCTGCCATTTATTTCTGGAACGACAGCATCGAATTCAGGTTCATAATGGGAAATGATATCCTTTATGGCATCTGCACTCACAAACGGCATATCACAGGCTGCAAGGAATTGAAACTCCGTTTTCGATGAGGTCAACCCTGCATGCAATCCGCCAAGCGGGCCTTGATCTTTATGTAAATCCGGAATTAGCGGAAGTTGCAAAAAATGATATTCTTCAAATGTATTCGTAATGACCATGACGTTTTCTGACACCTTTTTCAATTCGGATGCCACTCTTGAAATGTTCACAACGCCACCTATGGTCAACAGGGCCTTATTCACTCCCATACGGCTTGATTTCCCACCAGCTAAAAGCAACATTGTCCATTCCACAAGAATCTCCCTCCCTTTTTTGGGTTTAATCCAGCATCGAACGGTAAAGCTATACTAAATGTGTCCACTATATTTAAATATTTTAAATCAACTTTGAAAATAATGACACCTTCTCAAACTTTGCTTTGTATATCAAAAGGTGGAAAGTGGGGTCCAAAGCTAAAAAAGCGGGCTACCCGTCCATCCGATTTCCAGAATTCCAGATCCGAAAAATGACTTATGTGAGGCCATTGCACTTCTTTCTCCAAAACAGTCATATTAGGGTGAAAACTAAGTTTTACATAAAAGAAATTTTGGTATATTCTAAAAATAGGATATTAACTGGTATGCTGATAATATCGATAACTTATTCTCCTGAGGAGGTCACATAATGACTATGAAAAGAGCTATGACAGTTGCCGGATCTGATTCGAGCGGCGGCGCTGGTCTTCAAGCAGATTTAAAGACATTCCAAGAATTCGGCGTTTACGGTATGTCCGCTTTAACGACAATCGTGACGATGGATCCGAAGAATGGCTGGTCCCATAATGTATTCCCTACACCGGTCGAAGTTTTGGAAGCCCAAATCGAAACGATTTTATCAATCGGCATTGATGCAATGAAAACGGGAATGCTTGGATCAGTGGAAATCATTGAACTTGTTGCCCGTAAAATAGACGAGTTGAAGCTGGACAAAGTCGTAATCGATCCAGTTATGGTATGTAAAGGTGAAGATGAAGTATTGCACCCAGAAACGGCCGTAGCTCTGCGGGAACTGCTTGTTCCACGTGCAACTGTAGTCACGCCAAACCTGTTCGAGGCCGCTCAGTTAGCGGGAACTGCGCCTATCAAGACGATTGATGACATGAGGGCTGCAGCTGAAAAGATTCATGCACTTGGTGCAAAATATGTCTTGATCAAAGGCGGTAATAAGCTGGATCTGGATAAAGCCATCGACCTTTTATATGATGGAAAGGAATTTGAAATCCTTGAATCAGAAAAAATCGAAACGACCAATACACATGGTGCCGGCTGTTCTTCTTCTGCAGCTATTGCTGCTCAATTGGCTGAAGGGAAAAGCCCGCGTGAGGCTATCCTCATTTCTAAAGACTTCATTACCGAGGCGGTTCGCCATTCTTGGAAGATGAATGACTATGTTGGACCTGTCAATCATGGTGCATACCACAAATATGGAATTGCGGACAAAACACAAAAATAAAACATCAAGTTTAATGGCTGCTCAAATTCATCGAGCGGCCTTTTTCGCTTTTTTTGCTTTTATTTAGTAAAATGGAAAGAAGGAAAAGCTTATCTAGCCGCCCAGTTAAGGAGGAAATTATAGAATGAAACCTATAGACCGTACAGAGGTGCAAAATGCCATTGATTCTTTCGCCGGACAAGATGTATATCTTCACCTTGAAACGACAAATGGCGCCTATGCCACTCATGTAGATGAAGCTTTCTTTTCGGCAGGTGCTTATATTCGCAATGCTTTTATACAATATGAACATGGGAAGATAGTTGGGGATGGACCTTACCGCATCGGCTTGAAGCTCAATATTGGCTGGGTATATGCAGAAGGCGTTAACCACTTCGAATTGGATGAACAAGGGAGATTGCTATTGGCAGGCCTTGATTTTTCCGGAAAGCTTGCTGTCTCCATGCAGCTCAGTCCCACTCCCTTTGAATGATGACAACTTGCTTGATATATATCATATAATTCCGATAAAAAATCCCATTCACCGATAACCATGCTCACTGTAAGTAGAACGGAAGGAGAAATATACCTTGGAAAAAGAACGCCATGTATTAGTTATATTCCCACATCCCGATGATGAAGCCTTTTCGGTCTCCGGAACGCTTGCCCTTCATAGAGAAGCGGGCACTCCTGTCACCTATTTATGCTTAACTTTAGGAGAAATGGGACGTAATTTAGGAAACCCTCCATTTGCAACAAGGGAATCGCTCCCTAAAATTCGTAAAAAGGAATTAATCGATGCAGCAAATGCGATTGGCATCCAAGATTTACGCATGCTTGGATTGCGCGATAAGACGATTGAATTCGAAGATGATGAAAAGCTGACTTCATTATTTACCGATGCCATCAATGAATTGAATCCTTCATTGATCATTACGTTTTACCCAGGATACAGTGTCCATCCAGACCATGAAGCGACAGCACGGGCTGTAGTACGGGCCGTGGAAAGAATGGAAGAGAAAGAGAGACCAAAACTTCATTGTGTCGCCTTCTCGAATAACTGCATTGACGAATTGGGACAGCCTGACATCATCCAAGATATCTCTGCCGTCGAAGAAAAAAAGGTGGCTGCTTTCACTGCCCACCGTTCGCAAACGCAGGCAATGGTGATCGATTGGAAAGAGAAATTCGAAAATCAGGATGCAGATTTTCTGGACTGGATCCGCAAAGAACGATTATGGACCTATAAATTTTAAAGAAACCGCCAATAGGCGGTTTTTTGTTTTTTTGTTTTTTTGTTTATGGCATAAAAAAAACGCCTGTGGATTACAGGCGGAGAAAAGGGGGATACTTTGGAAAATCAATCATAATATAAGCATCCCCAAAATTTTTCATTTTATACAATCATTTTAAAAAATTAGGCAGACAAGCGTTCCTCATGCTGCATTTTCGTTCTTGCCGAGGCTTTTTTTCCATGTGCCAAGTAATAAATGCCAATAAGTACGAATGCAAAGATCGACATTCCTATGAATAGCCCTTTGAACCCTGTAAATGGAATAAGGAATCCCAATAGGAACGGGCCGACACCAATACCGAAGTCATACATAGTAAAAAACGTGGATGTGGCTAATCCCATCCGATTTGATGGGGCTTCCTTAATCGAAATCGCTTGACAGCTTGATTGGAACGTACCATACCCAACTCCGATTAAGGCGCCGGCAATCAGAAGCGTGATACCATGATGGGATTGGCTTAGGATGACCATACCGACGGCAAATAGTATGAGCGATGGGTAAATAACTGCATTTTCCCCCTTCACATCAAACATTCGTCCTGTAAACGGACGGGAAGCTAAAAGGAATACAGCAAATACGACGAAGAAGAAGCTTGCCGCATCCATTAAATCCATTTCCTTTGCAAAAGACGTTAAATAGGACAAAATGCTGGAATAGGTAAATCCGGCAAATCCGATAAAAATGGAAATGGGCAGCGCCCTTTTCTCAAAGTAATCACTGATTTTAAATCCTTTTTGTGGTGAAGCTCCGCCCTTTTCCCCTTCAGGCACATTCATGAATATTGATGCAACTAAAGAAAATGCGGCAAATAGGGAGGCTGCATAGAAAATGATGGAATAGCTGAAATGCTGTGTAATCAGCAATCCAATAAACGGACCGAATGCCATTGCCAAGTTTGTACTCATGGCGAAGTATCCTGTACCTTCCCCGCGTCTCTCATTCGGAATGATATCTGCAGCAATCGTTCCAGTTGCGGTAGTGGCAAGGCCAAAAGCAAAACCGTGAATAAGCCGGTCGATCAATAAGAGGGATAAACTATTCACCAGGAAATAGCCAATGGATGCAACCAGGAATAGAACCAACGATCCAAGCAACATCTTTCTGCGGCCAATCTTGTCAATTTTTTTCCCTGCAATCGGTCTGACAAGCACAGCTCCGAGAACAAAGATACTTGAAGCAAGTCCTGCTTGTGCTTGCGACGCATGAAAATTATCCATCGTGTAAATGGTCAATGTCACCATCAAGACATAAAAAGTTAAAAATAAAAAAAAGTTCGCAGACGAAACAATCAAGAAGTCTTTCGTCCACAATTTCGGTTTTTGATTCATTTCAATCCTTCTTCCTTACTATTGTTTTAATTTTTCCTTCAGGAAAATCAACGTTCGTAACGTTGCCTCTCGATCCTCTTCAGCCAAACCGCTCATTAATTGAAGTTCAAATTCTTCAACTACCTTTTTGGCCTCGTGATAAGTCCTTAAACCTGACTCCGTTAACTGTATTCTCCGTTCCCGTTTATCTTTTCCTGGTACTTGTTCAATCAAATCAAGTTCCTCCAACCGGTTTACCGTCCTGGTTACCGTCGGTTTCTCCACATCTAGATATGTGCTTATTTCAACAAGCGTAGAACAGCCAAACTGTTTCAGATAATATACAATCGACCATTGTGAATGAAAAAGATCAACCTTGGCCAATTGTTCATTTAACTTTTTGGTAAATGACCTCGAAAATTGTAAGTTATGATGAAAAAAACCATTATTAAAGGACAAAGGTATTCCTCCTGAAAAGTAGTTACCTAGGTAACTATACACCTATTCATTAGAAATGTCTAGCTTTCGGATGAACGAATATAAATCGTATGCACACGTGTTTCTTTTCTTCTACATTGCTTCCAGGACAAAATTCAGGAGGTTCATGCTTTTAATTGGAAGTTTCGAAAGAAATACTGTGGTTTGGAGCGAATACTCATGAATTGCACGCCTTTACTCGTGAGTTTGGGCGTTACTCGTGAATTTCATGCTTTTACTCGTGAGTTTCGAGCAAATACTCGTGAATTTCATGCTTTTACTCGTGAGTTTCGAGCAAATACTCGTGAATTTCATGCTTTTACTCGTGAGTTTCGAGCAAATACTCGTGAATTTCGCGCTTTTTCTCGTGAATTTGGCGAAATCGTATGGGGCAAATCGGGGCCATGTCATGCTCTTCATGATCGATGCTTCGAGTCCATAAACAAAAAGAAAACCCCGCTATTAAAAAGCGAGGCTTCCGATATTCGATCAAATCCATCTCCGAGCTTCTCATTGATAACTTCAGGGCATATTTCCTTTTAACCTAGATAGTGGCAAACGATAAAGTTTATCATCCTTTTCATCGGGATTTCCTCGGCCGTCCGTATTATTGCTTATGAAATAAAGATATCCTTCATCAACGAATACATCACGTATCCTTCCTGAGCCCGTAATGATATTAGTCAGTTTTCCGCTTTTTACATCATAACTCTTAAGCGCTTCGCCCCTTAAGGCTGCAAAATAGAGCTTTCCGTCAAAATAGGCCATGCCAGAAGGAGCCCATGTATTTTCACCGGATTGAATAAAGGGCTTTACCATATCAGGTTTTTGCTCATCGCCCTCTATATCTGGCCAGCCATAGTTCTTACCCGGATCGATTCTATTTAATTCATCGTGTGCCGAATCTCCGTGCTCACTTTCATATAACTGTCCTGCTTCATCCCAGGCCAGACCTTGTGGATTGCGATGACCGTATGAATAGACGTATGAATTCCCGAAAGGATTATCTTTCGGAATGGTGCCATCGAGGTTCATGCGCAGAATTTTTCCGCCTAAAGAATCTAGGTCCTGTGCGATTTCAGCCTTTCTTGCATCGCCTGATGTTGCGTATAGCTTATCATCCGGTCCTATCTTGATCCTGCCGCCATGGTGGTAGTCCCCGCTTGGTATTCCGTCGATTAAGGTCTCCATCTCCTGCCATTTATCATCATTTTTTTCTAAAATGACGATTCGATTGATCGAATCCCCGCCTTCTTCATAGGTATAATAGGCGAAAGCTTGCCCGCTCTTAGAGAAATCGGGAGCTAGCAAAAATCCAAGCAACCCAGCTTCCGCTTTAGCTGACAATGTCTTTTTAAGGTTGACCCTTTGCCGTGCCATCTTATCCTTGTCCCATTCAACGATGGTTCCTGCCCGTTCTGACACATACATTGTGTCCCCATTCTTCTGGATCGACCATGGGGCATGCAGGTTCGTTATCAGCACATCCGCATCTTCCCCTAAAGTGCCCGTCACTTCTTTTTCAAGATTCGGCTGTGTTTTGCTGTCGCCATCATTCATGTTACAACCAGTTAAAATCAGTGCAGCCATAAGGAAAAAAAGGAGCGATTTTTTCAAAGTCTTTCCCCCTTCGGTTCATGAGTTTAATAGGCTGACTGTTTTAGTACCTTTAAAATGGCCTCCGCGACACCGGCTTCATCATTCTTGCCTGTTACTTCATCACACAGTTTTTTAATTTCGAGCGGGGCATTTCCCATTGCGACAGACAAACCTACCCGTTCAAACATGGATACATCATTATAATTATCCCCAATAGCCATCGTTTCCTGCATCGAGCCGGATTTTCCATTCACATATGTTTCAAGTGCCGTACCTTTTTGAGCTGTTTCACTCATGATTTCCACGTTTTCGCGTCCCGATGAAGTGACTGTAACTCCCTGTCCTTCCAATTTCGAAGCAATTTGATTTAATAAAGTTAAATCCTTTGAGAAGCTGAGAATTTTATAATATTCCTCATTTGAACGGCTGAATAACTCGGAATAATCGGAAATGGAAGTTACCTGTCCAAGCTGTAAACGCTGCTCTGCATATTTCCGCATGTTCTCAGGGTCAATGTCAGGATTCGCTGTAACGAATACATCAACCAAAACAGATATCGCATTTTCATAGTCTTTGGAATAAATCCCCTGACTCGTATATATTTCGAAATAAATCCCCTGTTCTTCGAGGAATTCAGCGACCATTTTAGCAGTGGCAGCTGACATTGGATTGGAAGCGGCAATTTTTCCGTCCTCCGTAAAGATGGCAGCACCATTTACACAGATGACAGGGCAAACGATGCCTGCTTCATCCAAGGCGAACCTAGCTTCCACATAAGATCTTCCAGTAGCGATGATCACTTCCACACCCTCGCTTTGCGCCTTCTGGATGGCATGTTTATTTTCCTCACTGACCTTTTGCATTTTGTTTAGCAATGTTCCGTCCATATCAATCGCAATCGTCTTTATCAATTCAATCGGCCCCTTTTTTCAATATAATCCCTATTTTAACCGAAAGATCGTGGATAAACACGTTTAACAAATCCGTATAAATTCTTGGTGTGACTTCAGTCATTAAAAAATCCCATTATGTATATAAATAAACTGCACCTAATTAAGATAGGTGCAGTTTGATTTCTTAATGTAGAATCGTTTTTCTATCGACATCTTGGGCCCGTTCAATAATCTGTTCGTGGATGTCTTTTTGAATGTCATCGATGGCTGTAAAATCCATTGCTTTTACATAAATCTTTTCGAGTTCGTCATGCAGCTCTTTTGCCTTAGCCAGGTTTGCTGTCGCCTCATTCATTTTCGTCCGGTACCTAGTGGAAACCTCCTTTAACTGTTCGGCATATATTTCATCTGTTCCTGGCAGGATGGCCGTTTTATATATATCAATGATTTCATCCCCTCCACAACTCGGGAAATATTCATGCGGGGATGTGCTGTCAAATATGGCGATCCCAACCTCCCGGACGATTACCATGTCCAAGCTATGCGGATCGAAACCACAATGATATATTTCAACATCAAAGCCTCTTTGCTCCGCAGCCTTTGCAATCTTCTTCAGCATCGTTGATTTTCCTGAACCTGGACGTCCCTTTAAAAAGTACCGTTTTTGTATTCCCTCAGTAATATTGGGGATGAAATCAACTGCACCCGTTGGTGTAGCTGCACCTAAGAATCGGTGACGAACATCCGACTTCTTATTAAGGACGATATCTCTATAAAAGCTTTCTATCAATTTATTGGTCAACCCATTCAATTTTGCGAAATCAATATTTGCCTTATAAATGTCTTCCCATTCATCATGTATCTTCAATGCTTCAGCGAATAGGGCATATGCCTTCTCGAAGCTCTTGCTTCTCGCATTCGTCAACTTTATGATGGCCGCTCTTTCAGAAGCCAGCTGCTGGGAATCCCAGGCAGCTCCTAGATTGACATACTCCTCAATGGCCCCTGGTGCCTTCGGTTCAATCACATGCGGCGCGGTCCCATCCACAATCCCGATTTTCAAAGCCGGTATGATTACTCCATCAATGGAATCATTATCGGACGAACAATGTAAATACTCGATGTCATAGCCTTTATCCAGCCATTCTTGGCCGATTTTTTTCATAATCGTCGATTTACCGGAACCAGGTCCGCCTTTTAATATGAATAATCTTTCCAGACCTTTTAAATTGGAATCATATAAACTATAAAAACCTTTAGCCGTATTGCCTCCAGCAAAATAATTCATCACTTTTCCTGTCACTTTCACACTCTCCCTCACAATACAGATGTAACTTCAAGACAGCGTATGAAAAAAAGACCCAATAGGTGAATACCTAAAGGCAAACATTTTATTTTATTAGGGCTACAGCTTCCGCTTGTGTGACTTCCAGGAATTCTGACGGTTTTAATACGATCTGTGTACCGATTTTCCCTCCACTTACGATGACTTCAGGCAGGTTTGTTGCACTTTCATCGATAAAGGTCGGGTATTGCCTTTTCATTCCGATCGGGGAACAGCCTCCCCGAATGTACCCTGTGTATTTTTGCAGATCTTTAACCGCAAGCATTTCAATTTTTTTTGCCCCTGCGGCCTTCGCTGCTTTTTTCAAGTCCAGTTCGGCTGCTACAGGGATGACAAATACGTAAAGCTGCTGCGGTCCGTTATGGGTAACAAGCGTTTTAAAAACGGTTTCCGGCGCTTTTCCAATCTTGTCCGCAACAGTGATCCCGTCGATTTTTCCATCGCGGGCATCATAACTCATCATGCCATACTCTATACGTTTGTTATCAAGAATCCGCATTGCATTCGTTTTACTGGCTCCCATAATAAAATTCCCCTTATCGTTTTCTACCATCTTACCATTTTAAAGACCGGGAAAAAGAAAAGCACAGTGCTTATTCATCTGTGCTTTCCCTAAAAATTATTCTAAATGGCGCCTTTGGAAATCAGCGATCCTCTTGTAGTCGCCCTCCAATTGCCTGCTTACGGATAAATAAATCGACATTAATTCTTCATACACTTTAACGTTCTCTTCGATCGGGACAAGTTCATTCGTTTCACCAACCATTCCCTCAACCTCATCAAGGCTTTCGATTTCGCCCAATGCGTATAATCCTAGAACGGCGGCGCCTAAGCTCGAACTCTCAAAGCTTTCAGGAATGGTCACGTTTTGATTGAATATATCAGCCATGATTTGGCGCCAGAGCTTCGATCGGACAAATCCGCCGCTTGCATGAATCTTCTCGGGAGCACCAGTCAACTCCTTTACAGCAATAAGGACACTGTACAAGTTATACATCACACCCTCCAGCACTGCCCGGACCATATGGTCACGAGTATGATGAAGCGCCAGCCCAAAGAAGGAGCCCCTTGCATCGGCACTCCATAATGGTGCCCGTTCCCCTGCCATATACGGATGGAATATCAACCCATCAGAACCAGGTGCAATATTGGAAGCCATATCCGTCAGAATCTCATAGGAGTCCTGTCCCGAAGCCTTCGCTTTTTCGATTTCCACACGGCCCAATTGATCGCGGGCCCATCGGAAGGTGATTCCCCCATTGTTGACCGGTCCGCCGATTACCCAATGATTCTCAGTAAGTGCATAGCAGAATGTCCTGCCTTTGGGATCGGTAAGCGGCCGGTCACTGACGGTCCTTACCGCCCCGCTCGTTCCAATCGTCACTGCCAGAACGCCTGGCTTGATTGCGTTTTGCCCTAAGTTGGCAAGCACGCCATCACTCGCGCCAATCACAAACGGGGTATCAGCATGAATGTTCATTTTTGCAGCTGATTCCTCACTTAATCCTGAGAGGATATGCGTTGTAGGGACAAGCGTCGGCAGCTTGTCTGCCCCGATTCCAGCGATGGTGAGTGCCTCTTCATCCCACTTCAGGTCATTCAAGTTGAACATGCCCGTTGCAGAAGCGAGTGAATAATCCATCACATACTCATTGAAAAATTTATAGATGATGTATTCTTTAATTCCTATAAATTTTTCCGTTTCGTTAAAAATCCCGGGATGTTCATTTCTTAGCCACATTACTTTCGTGATTGGCGACATTGGGTGAATGGGTGTTCCCGTCCTGTGATACAATTGCACCCCCTGTTTTGAAGCCTTCAATTTCTCCGCATAGGCAACACTTCGATTATCTGCCCATGTAATGCTATTCGTCAGCGGGTTGCCGTCTTTACCAATTGCGATCAAGCTATGCATCGCCGAACTGAACGATATGAAGCCCAGTTCTTGCTTTTCTATTCCGCTTGCAATCATAACCTCGCCTATTGCAATGATGACCGCTTTATAGATTTCCTCGGGATCTTGTTCCGCAACGGAAGGAGTTGGACTGTGAAGAGGATATCCTCTCGAACAAGATTGGACAACCTCCCCTCCTTTTGAAAAAAGAACGACCTTCGTACTCGTCGTGCCAATATCGATCCCCATCATATAACCTGATTGTCCCATATCTACATCATGCTCCTTTCTCTTAAACAATTGAACTCAATAGTAAGATTAGGATAAATGAAACGACTGATATAATCGTTTCCATAGTCCAAGACTTTAACGTTTGGGCGCCTGTTAGATAAAAAAAAGCTCTTTGATCATCCAAAATCCTGACTTCACCCCAATTCATTTTTAAATGCACCGCCGGCTCCAATAATCAAGATGATGGATTCAGTTGGGGCGAGGCAGGCGGCCATGAATTGGCTTAGTTCTACTTTATTAAAACCTCTAGCGCAACCTAATGTAAAGGATGGAACCACCACAGAAACCATGAGGGCGATGATAGGCTCTCAATGAAGGCAATCCAATCATTCAATATTGAACCTTCACCCAAACACAGAACTGAAAGCTCCGATCAACATTAATAAGACCGGGCATTAAAATCGCGATCAAGATAATGCCGAAACCTGGGTGCTCACGGTTATGCATATTGGAGAATTGATCCGCTAGCCCCTCGGGTGCTTGTACATCCATTCTTTTAGATTGCAGGAACCTGAAATGGGTCCAGCTAACTTGGGAATCCTGATTTTTACCGACTCGGCCATCGCCTTTCCATGCATGGTACCTAAACCGACAATAAGTGCTTTCTAACCAAGATGATTACCTACCCCTGTCTGAACAGCATCTGCAACATCCGGAATATCCATACGTACGGAGGCGAGAAGTAACGCAAATGGGTGCCATTTTACTTTGGCCATGATAATGAAGCGCATAAATCAACAAATCCATAAAGGTAAGATCTCAATGAAAAAAGCATCGAACCAGTTCATTGTGAACTAAACTCGATACCTGATTCAGTCATGAAATGATCATTCGCCAATAAAAAGAGAACCGGATCGGTGCTTGATTTCTTCCTCAAGTTGTTCAGGATAAGCAATGAGGAAGCAGGTGGATGGTCCTGATGATTTTGCAATATCGACTTTATTACTTATATGCACAGAAACACCTTCACCACTTTGGTCCAGGTGCTCCCATTCATATGCTATCCCTTTTGAGCCGACTGGAAGTGCCTGAACACCTTCCATTTCACATAGGCTTTTATATAAAGATAACGGCGCGATCCAATCTTGCTGTTCCATTACTTCTTCTCCAACGAGCGGCCTGCCGATCAGAGCTATTTTCCGTAAAGGGTACTGCTTTTTAACATATTCATTCGCTCGTTTACCAATCACCATAAGACCAAGTGCTGATTGAAGTAGCGGCATGTTACTTTCAGTGCTGCCTGTAATGGGGAGATCCTCCATTCCCAATTCATTCAGCCCCTTCCTGACACCCTTGGTCAAGTCCTCCCAGGCTTGATCACCGCAGAAATTATTTAGAACGACGGATACTGGGCTCCCGCCAACGCCCAAACATTCCATGACGGCAACCCGAAAGGAATAATATCCAACGACCTCATAAGGGACATGGACAAGATCTTTTTCCTTCAGGCCGATTCCGCCGCTATTATCACTTGAAACAATCAATGAATCTAATTCGGAAAATGGTAAAATCAATGAATCACTCATTCTGCGAGTCCATCTTTAAAAATCATTTTTTTCAAGACAGGCTCCAAGCGTGGCAGTAAAAGGCCAGCCAATACTACATTTACCGCCGTCGCTGCCGTCAATCCCGGAACCAATAATGTGTAAAAACCAGGGCTGATCAGAAATGCGAAAGGCAGGGCTAAAACGAAGGCATTACCGATAAAGAAGAGGAAAAATGCGCCTATTTTTTTTCCGCTTATATATAAAATGCTAAACATCCATGTCAGGACCGCCATTTCGGCCATGATCAAAAAGTGGAATGGCCCAAGTGGCATGCCGCCGAATAACGCTGAAATGATATGACCAAGCCCAGCTACAATAGCCCCCGATACCGGGCCAAGTATGACAGCCGCCAAAAGGGCCGGAAAACTATCCAAGGCGATACTCCCGATCGGGGAAGGGATTTTAATCATTGCCCCTACCGCCGATAAGGCAATGAATATGGCAATTGCACTAATTTTTCTTACATCCATGTTTACTCTTTTTCCTTTCTTTTCCCTCCACGGAATACATTTGCGCTGCGGATATATTCCACATCTTTCACACCAAGACGGAAGTTGATCACACGTGCAACGGCAAAGAAGTAATCCGACAAACGATTTAAATATTGAAGTGATAATGGTGAAACGGCCGCACCAGACTTGATCAATGAAACGACCAATCGTTCCGCCCTTCTTGTGACGGTACGGGCGATGTGAATGGTTGCAGCCGCTTTTGAGCCGCCAGGCAGGATAAACTTTTCCAATTCCGGCGCTTCGAGTATGAAGGCATCTATTCGTTCTTCCAAATAGGTAATGGCCTCCTCCGTCAGCTTTTGCGGGGCCTTCTCGGAAACGGTTGCCAAATCACCGCCGCAATCAAACAACTCATGCTGGATCTTCTCTAGATCGGCCAGTACATCCGTAAATATCGCTGAATCCAATTCTGTCACAGCAAGACCGATATAGCTATTCACTTCATCGACTGTTCCATAAGATTCAACCCGGATGTCATCCTTATCAAGCCGACCTCCGATTACGCTTGTTTGTCCCTTATCCCCTGTACGTGTATAGATTTTCATCCCAATTGCCTCCTCTACTTTATTCGCTGGTTAATTCCATACCAAATGATGTCAACGCGACTGGATATGGTTGCTACATCTTGAAAGACCCATCCGCAGGCATCGCGCCATCTGCGATCTCTTGCTTCGATCGGGACAATGCCTTTGGAAATATCAGAACCGATCACAATGCAATTGTGTTCATCCTTTTCTTTCTCCCATATTCGCCAATCAGCCATGATTTCCTTCCATCTTTTTCGAATCGAATCTGAATCCATCTTTTCTGCATCTTGCTGAATCCATGCATCCAACCCTTGCAATACAACAGTCTTGCCTTGAAAATCAATCAATTCCGGCTGTTCTTTTCGATAACCGGATAGCCAAAGGACATCATTTTCCAATCCATACAATTGCTTTACCCATTTAGTTTTCCCATTATAGGCGCCTCCTGTAACAAAGTGCAGCGTTCTCCCCTCCTTAAGCTTTCCCGGTCTTCCCATATCAGCTCATATCCCCTGCCATGGGAAATTCCCCAATCAAAAAAGGACTTTTCCATCGGGGCATAGCGGACCAATAAATCACGAATTACCCCTCCATGCGTCATTAGGGCAATTCGGTTCTCCTTACAGGCAATCAAATGGTTCCAGCCATCATTCACACGCTTGGAAAATGCCGGATAGCTTTCACCCCCAGGCACAAGGGCTTCCATGGGACGTTCCAGCCAATTAAGATAATCTCTATCTGTCTTTAACTCTTGATACGTCCGACCTTCCCAACTGCCGAAGTTCATTTCACGGAACAAAGGATTTTTGACCGGAACTGCATGTGGAAACAGCAGTCGCGCAGTTTCCACACAGCGGGGCAAATCACTGCTGAGAATTTTTTCATACTTTGGGTAAGAGTCTCTTAATTCCAGTATTTCCTTTTCTCCTTTGGCGCTTAATGGGGAATCCGTCCAGCCTAAATAGGCCTTTCGCCCATTTGCTTCCGTCAGCCCATGGCGAAGTAGTGTAATAGCCACAATATCAGCCATAACCAAAGCTCAACCCCTTCCACGGATGCCCCCAGTACATCCCCCGTTATCCCACCGAACCAACTGACGATTTTACATTTTATATAAACCAGGAAAAACACCGCAGCCAGACACATGATGAAAAATAAGGTGACAAGCTTAAAATCGATGATCCAGGCAATCGCCAAACTTACAAAGAAGTACATCCAATAAATGGGCAAACTGCTTTTCTTTACTGCACTTTGAAAAAAAGCACCGAGCCCCTCTTTTTTAGCCAGCGGCATCCGGATGAGCAAATAACCCATCACGCATTTGCTTAAGAGGGGAAGGGCAATGATCAAGAAGTATGTCCATTCATTAACCCTTTCGACAATTTCATAGATAAATAGAAACCGGGCTGCCAATAGGACTATGACGGAGATTACACCAAATGCACCTGTCCTGGAATCCTTCATGATTTCCAATCGCCGCTCTTTATCCTGATAGGAAAAAAAAGCATCACTTGCATCGATCCAGCCATCGAGATGCAAACCTCCCGTTAATGCCATCGTCAAAAACCAAAGGAAAAAGGCAATCGCCAGCGATGACAATGGGGTCCATTCCACGAGCGCATACAAAACACCGCCCAATATCAAGCCTAGCAAAAGACCTACCAATGGAAAGGTTTGAATGGCACGGTGAATATATTTCTTCTCCATCGGAAGCTGCTTCTTTATTGGAAAAACCGTAAAGAACTGCAGGTTAATTAAAAATCCGATCACTCCGCTCATTCCTGCATGCACCCTTTCTTCCGCAATGGAATTCCCGCTTCTACAAGATAGGCTTCATCGGCCTGCCCGACGATCGTTTGATGAAGCTGGCCCAGTGTTTTTCCGTATATATGAAGAAAATCATCATGGAAAATCGGTTCCTGCACCAATTCATTGCTCACGACTATTAAACAGCTGGATTGTTTTCTTATCTCATTGATTCCGGTTATTATTTTTGAAAAAACGCTATCTAAAAATTCTTCTTCAAGCGGAATACCTGGGCCAAATAGTTCGTTATCAAGCAGGGTTGTCAGACAATCGAGCAGAATGATGGAATCCTGATCAATGTCCTCCCCTATCCTTGTAATATCCGTTGCGTATTCGGAAGTTTTCCATGCAATCGGGCTGCTTTCTCTATCTTTCCGGTGCCTAAGGATGCGTTCACCCATCTCCACATCACTGATACGGCCACAGGCGAGGTAATGCAAGTTCCCATCCGTTTGGAGTGCATACTCCAGGGCTTTTCTTTCTGCGAAGCTGCTTTTTCCGGAACGGACACCCCCGGTTATAAAACAGAGACTTGCTTTCTCCACTGTCTTACCCCCTCCATCAGTGCTTCGTTATCATGTTCACTCTTCACAGCAAACCGAAGCCACCTTCCATCCAAACCGGGAAAATTATAGGTATGACGCGGTACGATTCCTTTTTTCAGCAAAAAGGGGAAAAGGGATAAGGATTCATCTTTCACCAAATAAAAATTGACTGTGCTATCGGAGACATTCAGCCCTTGCTCCTCATAAAACCGGAATAGTTTTTGCTTTTGTAAGGCAATATAGTCTCTTGTCTTTCTCATATAGGATTCTTCTGCAAGACAGATTTTCCCCACTTCAAGTGCCACATGGTTGACGCTCCAATGCGGTTTATAATTTCTTACCCGTTTTATGATGTCAGGTGCCGCAAGCAAATAGCCCAGTCTCAAACCCGGAATTGCAAAGATTTTAGTCATTGATCTCAGAATGAGTAAATGCGGAAATACATTGATTAAAGAAGCATAACTAAAGGCATCCTCCGTAAAATCATAAAAAGCTTCATCCAGGACTACCAGGCAGTCCGCTTTTTGGCATTCAATGATCAATTCCCTAACTGCATCCCGCTTAAATGAAACACCGGTCGGATTATTAGGTGTACATAAGAAAATTGCATCATATTCGGGTAATCGGGGAATCAATCGATCCAAGTCCAATTGCCACTCAGGAGCATCAAGCTGGTGAAAATCGACCTTACTTCCGGCTGCCAAACAAGCTTCTGCATATTCTGCAAATGCCGGCTGAATGATTAGCACTCTTTGATTGGCTAATCCGTTCGCTACCAACATGATTATTTCAGCACCACCGTTCCCCATCAAAACGGATTGCTCAGGAAGCCCTTCTTTTTTTGCGATTGATTTTGTCAGTTCAATGGCATGAGGATCTGGGTATTGAAGGATTCCTTCGAAAAAACCAGACCACTGTTCCTTTATGCGTAAAGGCGGACCCAATGGGTTGATGTTAGCACTGAAGTCGAGAACCGATTCAGGCATTTCGATTTCCAGCGCTTCGTAAAGATAATGAGGATTAGAGCCATGAGAAGGTAATGTCAAGAATAAGTCCCCCTAGCCATAGCATCAGTAGAAATAGAAAAGATGACCGATGCATGATGGTAATCGTTTTTGGTATATGTTTTGCTTCCAATCGAACAAGCGGAACTCCCATCCTCGCACGGTCGGAAACAATTCCTTTGTACATATTCCTGCCTCCAAGCTGTATTCCCAAAATGGCAGCAACGCCTGCTTCACACCACCCGCTATTCGGGCTTGGATGTTTTTTTGCATCATTGAATAATATCTTCCATCTGGCACCAGGTCCATGATGGCCGGATTTCGAGCTCAGCAACATCAGGAATCCGGTGAGGCGGCTGGGAATCCAGTTGACAATATCATCGAGCTTGGCTGAAGCCCAGCCGAATTGTCCATATTTATCATTTTTGTACCCTACCATGGAATCGCAGGTATTAATCGCCCTGTACATCATCGCAAGCGGCGCACCGCCAAATGCTGCCCAAAACATCGGTGCCGTGATCCCATCACTGGTATTTTCCGCTACGGTTTCCACGGTTCCCCTGACTATTTCGGATTCATCAAGATCAGCAGTATCACGGCCCACGATATAGGAAAGCTTTAGCCTCGCTTCAGGAAAATCCCGTTCATTAAGCGGATGGCAAACATCCATCCCAGCTTGCTTCAAGCCCTTTTGAGCTATCGTAGTGGAAATGACAACAGCTTCCCAAAGGATGCCTGCAAGCGGATGGATCCAATAGGCCAAATAGACGGTAAGACCAGTAATCAACAACACTACCGATAAGACGATGATCAACATGAAGAGTCCATTCCGTTTCTTATATGCCCCTCTATTGAATGCCAGATCCAATTTGCTTATCATCGTTCCTATCCATTTGACTGGATGCGGCCAATTTGGAGGGTCACCAATTAATAGATCAAGGAAAAACGCCAGCGTAACTGCAAAGAGATGATAATAAATCATAAATCCTCAATCCGTTTCCAAGTATTCTTTAATGCTTCCACTGTACAATCATATACACCGCGGCTGATCATCTTCCCTAACGGAGTGATGGTGCCTGCATATTGAAGCCTTGCCCCCCTTTGAGTTGCCGCAATCAAAATGCTGTCTGTCGATGTTCCTGTTGCACATGTATTTGTCACCTTATCCATGACATGCAAGTCATGAAGGGCTTTTACTTTTGCCTCGGTCGCAGTAACTATGCTGTGGATGAAAGCCTCTTCTGCCAAATGCCCATTTACGAATATCCAAGTATTGATCGTTCCTGGAGCGGAACTCCAAGAATGCCGGTCAGCTAAGGAAGCGTCGATGGCATTCCCTACACCAGCCGTCACGATGATGAAAACCGAGAAATCTTCATCTCTTAATAGCTTGAAAGCAACCGTATCGAGAAAGACAGCTGTCATCATCCCTACCGTTTCATGAGGTTCAAAACCATGAGTCTTTAAATAGGCGGCCATTTCAACATGATGATCCTCGCAATCATAGCCATGATGGACGTGCCTATTCACAAAATATTTATGCCAGCCCGTCCCAGAACCAGTCACACCAGAAGACATCGTTCTAAGCGGGATCGGGGAATCCAATTGAATCATCTCAGGACCGACTGTCAAATAGGAACCATCGATTTCCAATGGGATCGTATCATGGCCATGCTTTTCCGGAACGATGAACATCTGCGGTTTCGGAAGGGCGGGATGTGGATGTTTTTCGATCGTCGTATGATATACATCCTGAATCCGTTCCTGTTGGAGCACTTCGTTCGGCACATCAACAACCTGAATCTGCCCTTTCTCAAGCAACATAAGCCGATCACAATATAATCCAGCCAAATTCAAATCATGAAAAATTGAAATAACGGTCAACTTCTGCTCTTTTGCCATTTTCCTCATTAGATCAAGAAGATCTTTTTGATAGGAGAGATCCAAATGGTTCGTAGGTTCATCCAAAAAAAGGATTTCCGGCTCTTGGGCAAGTGCCTGTGCCAGCAAGACCCTTTGTCTCTCCCCTCCTGATAATCGTTCAAAATGAAGATCCTGAAAATCAGCTACTCCCGTTTGTTCCATAACTCGTTGGACAATCGATTCATCTTCCGCGGACCAACTATGGAACCAACCTGATTGATGGGCATATCGCCCAAGTGAAACCGTCTCTTTTACTGTATAGGAGAAAGCTAATGAGGAATGTTGAGGGAGCACAGCAATGACCTGTGCAAGTTGTTTTGACGAATAATCCTTCAAATCCCTACCTCTTATCCGTACGCTTCCGCCTTTATAATCGAGCACCCCGCTAAGCATGCTTAAAAGCGTCGTTTTTCCGCTGCCATTTGGACCAAGAATCCCGAATAATTCCCCTTTATGTACATCAAAAGAGACAGAGTCCAAAACAGCTTTGTTATGATATCCACCTGTTAACCCTCTTACTTCAAGCATCCGTTTTTACCCTTCTCTCCGTCTCTTTAATAAAATCAGCGCAAATGCAGGTGCCCCGATAAGTGAGGTGATCACCCCGATCGGCAGTTCCGATGGGGCAATGATCGTTCGTGCCACAAAATCCGCCAATATTAAGAATCCGCTTCCTACCAACAATGACAACGGAAGTAGATGTTTATGGTCAGGTCCCCAAATCTTTCGGACAAAATGAGGAATGACCAATCCTACAAAGCCAATCGCCCCTGAAACGGCAACGGCTGCCCCTGTCAATGTCGAACCGGCTATCAAGATCCACATTTTCCGCCGCTTAACATTCACACCTAAGTGTTTTGCCCGGTCTTCCCCGAAAGTCATCGCATTCAATTCACTTGTATTCATGATCAAAATCAATGATCCAATGATAAAAAACGGCAAAATGATTGCAATGTAATTCCATCCGCGCATTGAAACGCTTCCCATCAGCCAGCCGATGATTTGTCTTAATTCATCACCCGTCAGCGCAATCATCAATGAAATGAAGGCACTTAAAAATGAGCTGAAAATGATTCCCGTTAAAATGATCGTTTCCACTTTCATCGACCGATCCATTTTTTTTGCAAAAGTCAGTACGCAAAGCATCGTGAGCACTGAGCATAAGATGCTCAATGCCGGAAGAGTATATAAACCGATGAACGGCAGTGAAATATTCAAGAATATTGTCAATACGGCGCCGACCGATGCTCCTGAAGAAATACCCAATGTGTAAGGATCAGCGAGCGGGTTCCGGAGCAGTCCCTGAAAAGCCGCGCCTGCAATCGCAAGTGATGCCCCGACCAAACCCGCAAGCAATACGCGCGGCAAGCGGATGTTCATCACGATATTCGTAAGCATCACATCCGGATCAGCAGAAATCGGCAAATGGAAAATCTCCTTGCCGATTATTTGTATAAGTACGGGAATCGGTACTGGCACCGAACCAAAGGAAATGCCTATCGTCATTGCGAATAACAAAATGAACAGCGCAATCAAATAAGCAAACGCCCATTTAGTTGTTAAATTGGTTCGGATAGACTGATTTGGCAAGTTCCTCTACTCCCTCTATCAAGCGTGGACCGGAACGGGTCACCAAGTCAGAATGGACATCAAAGACTTGGCCATTCTTAATGGCTTTTACATCTTGCCATCCTTTTCGGCCCTTCACTTCACTTACTGCGTCTTTTGTATAATAACCATACGTTGTAATGATGACATCCGGATTTGCAGCAATCATCGACTCTTCATCAATTTTTGCCCATCCGTCCAATTCAGCAGCAGCATTATCCGCTGAAATGATAGTAAGCATCTCATTCATGAAAGTATTTTTTCCAGGTGTGTATATTTCCGGTGAAGGCGAAACTTCCACTAAAACGGTCTTCCTATCCGCTTCCTTTACGGATTTGGCCTTTTCCTGGATATCCTTGAGCTTCATTTTCATATCCGTAACGATTTCTTTTGCTTTATCCTGTTCTCCCGTTGCCTGTCCAATCATTTCAATAGATTCATAGACTTGGTCAAAGCTTTGTGCATCATTGACTACGAGGACATCTATTCCAGCATCCTTAAGTTGCTGTAAACCCTCATTTGAATTATGGGCACTTGATGCATGCGCAAGAACAAGATCAGGTTTCATGGAGACAATCAGCTCCGTGTTCATTTCCATTCCGCCAACTTTTTCAATTTCTTTCGTTTCTTCCGGGTAATTATCATTGTCGGATACACCAACGACCTTTTTACCCAAACCAAGTGCAAAGACCACTTCCGTATTACTTGGTATCAACGAAACGATTTTCTTCGGTTTTTGTTCTATCGTTACTTTTTCCCCAGTTGCATCTTTAATCGTAATCGGGAAAGCTTCGTGTTGAGCATGATTCGTTTGCTGCTTTTCTTTTCCTTCGTCAGTAGCGTCACTGCAGCCAACCATCAATCCTGCAGTAAGCATCATCAACAGTATCAGACCAAAAATCTTCTTCATTTTCATTCCCCACAATCTTTTTATTTAATTTCTTCCCACCTCAATAAAGAAAACGAATTGTTGGAAGATGCCCCCAAAACAAAAAGCACCTCCCGTTAAACGGAAGGTGCTTGTATGGCAACAATATCATTACGGACTCTTTCTTAGGGTCTGCCACACACCTTCCCATCCGCGTAGGTTACAGGTGTACGAATTCTGGCAGGTCTCCTGGCTCATGGTCATCGTCAACGGCACCTTCCCATATCTCATACAGTGGTACACAGCCGTCAGCTCCCATATACAGTGGCGGGACCGCGCTGGCATTTCACCAACTTCCCTTTTAAGTCATTAAGACACCAAATCGTTCTTATGTATATAATTTTCACTGCCTTCATTATACACCATGTAAGAATCGATTATTATATGATTTTTCTGAACAAGTTCGAAATGACCCATCCGTCTTCAATGTTTTGAAGAATTTTCAATCAGTGACGCAAACCCATCGACTGATAACCCGGGTGAAATCCGAACTCGATGCAGGGCATGCTGCTTCGTCCACTTCAATGTCACTATCATTCCCCTTCTAGTATAATAGTTCCGGGAAACTAGTGAATATAAAAGTATTCCGTTTAATGAATTAATAGGAAAATACGAGAGCTTATTGACCTGCTGGGCATTTATGAAGATTTTTTTTCATAAGTATGTGCTATAAGCTTGAAAAGTTTGCCTATAAGAAATATAATAAATAAGTCGTCGACTTAAATATATGTCCCAGTAGCTCAGCAGGATAGAGCGACAGCCTCCTAAGCTGTAGGTCGTAGGTTCGACTCCTATCTGGGACGCTAATTAAAAACCCTGTTACAATGCGGTTCTCCCGCGTAGTAACAGGGTTTTTTTCTTCGTATAAGTACAAGTGACTTATTGGATTAGTCAAAGTAACCACAAATTCATCAATCCCTATAGATATAAAAAAATCCGAGTCCTGTAAAACACAGAACTCAGATGTTTATCATATTTAGACTTCAAACAAATTCCAATTAGCTAAACTTACTTTTCAATTAAACCTATCTCGTTGATTTTTTCTTCAAAAATAGGTCCGAAACTTTCAGAATAAGTATTCGTTAAATGTCTATTGTCACGGTAAATTATAACATTACCAATAATGGGCTGGAATTTACCGTTTACCTTGAAGTAATCTGTTAAGTCAATTTTATGCAAGGATTTATTCTCTTTTTCAAATTGCCTCCAAAAGCTTTCGTCTTTCTGATTATCTACTGAATTCATTTTTTTTGTAGTTTCTTCTAGTCCATCCGTTTCTAATGATTCCAGCACGTTAAAACTATATCTTGGATCATCACGTATCGCTAACACTTCCATACCATATTCATCTTTAACATACTGCAGCTGATCGACCATTTGTTGTTGTATTTTATTATTAGGCGAATCAGAAGCTGTGGCGTGAGAAATGACAAGATCTACATCTGCATCCTTTAGATAATCGAGAACATTATTGACCCAGATACCTTTCAAATCATCATCCGCATAACCTGTTGAAAAACGTGTACCTGAACGAGTCATATTCAATACACGATAATTATCATCTTTTGTTGCTTCTAAAATGGCACCTAACCAATGCTCTGAATGGGAACTGCCGATCAGGGCAATTGTAGCATCGTAATTTTCAGTTTCGCCATATTCCCCAATTTTCAAGTCACTTTCCTTTAACCCTTGGTTACTGCCGTCCAAATGCGCTTTTGGTAAATCATCAAAGACTTCAGAATATGACGGAATTGGTTCTTGATCAGGTATATCATCAGGACTTTTTACAGCTAACGCTCCTGGATAATTTTTATCGTTTATTTTATTTTCCAGCTTATTTTTATCTATATATACTCCAATTAAAAGAGATGCAATCAAGAGTACATTCACACTGCCCATTATCCCGAGTCTCTTGAATGAGTATTTATTATCCTTTGAGCTTCGGATTGGTTCTTCTATATATCGAGTCATTAAAAACGACAGGGCTATAGATGAAATGATAATAAGAGTTCCAACGATGAATCCTGGAGTTTCCTGGACATTATAACGATAGAACTCCAATAATACCCAATGCCATAAATAGATTCCAAAGGCAATTCCACCTAGCTTCACCATTACAGGTGAACCTAAAAAGCGTTTGACACCATATTTCGTATCGCATGTACCAGACAAAACAATGAATAATGCACAGGTCATTGGCCATAAGGCAATATACCCCGGAAACATTTCAGATACATTGAAGACTATTCCAGTTAAAATTAAACCGATTAATCCGAGCCAACCTATCACGGTAGCAATATATTTATTAACCTTGATTGATGATAAATTGATACAGAGCAAACTGCCTAAAGCAAATTCCCAAACGCGTGTCATCGTAATGAAATAAGCCCATGGCTGATTGACTGAGGTTAAATATATTGAGTATATAAAAGAAGAAACAAATAATATTCCTAAAATAGTATTGATTAATGTCTTAACATTAGTTAGTTTATATTTTTTTATTAAGAATAAAATTAAAGTGAATATTAAAAACCAGATTATATAAAATTGTCCTTGTATAGACAAAGCCCAAAAGTGTTCAACCGGTGTTTTCATTTGGCTGGAATCTAAATAATCCGTGCTCGAAATAGCCAGTTGCCAGTTTTGGTAGAAAAACATTGAAGCAAATACTTCATGTATAGTTTTATCCAAAATTGATTTTGGTAATAAAAACCAACTTAAAGCCAGAACAATTGCAAGAATAAAAAATACAGAGGGAAGTAATCTTTTCATTAACTTCGTGACATATGGCCTAAAACGATATTCCCCTGTTCGTTTAATTGTGGAAACAATTGAAGTGGTAATAAGAAAACCTGAAATTACAAAGAAAACATCAACCCCGCCGGAAACACGATTTAACCATATATGATATACCGCTACCAGCAGTGCCGCAACAACACGTAGCCCTTCGATCTCGGGTCTGAATTTACTCTCAATATTAATTAATGGCTGATTCATTTGATTCTATCTCCTACTTTTTCGTCATGCATACAATTTAAAATTATATCACTTTACGATAATGCTTTGTCAATATAGTAGAAAAGGTTCTTTAATTTTCACGAGTCCGGAGCCTTTCCCAACTTATCAACCAGGCCCCCTTACAGAAAATGTACGTTGCCTGGGTACGAAGCCCACCCGCTTTTAAATTCATTGAAATAGAACGTTTCTTTATAAAAAAGTCAGTCCACTAGGGACAACAAAAACGTGGGCATGCTCCAACTGATCGAGATTGTTAAACTGTCAAACATAAGAACATCCCCGCACAAAAATAATCTTTACAATTCAAACTGTTTGATAGTAAAAGGAAGTTTGTTTTTATTACATGGATTTCTGGATAAAACCATTCTTTTTTTAAAATATATGTTTTAACCTGTCCCAGCCGGGTATACAAATACTGTAAGACATTCTCACCAAAGGAGATGATGTGCATGATGAGTACAATCAGAAGCCAATGGAACAAAGAGAATGACGCAGCGGTGTTTAGTCCCGGTGATCAGCGTTAGAGTCAATTGAAGCGTTAGATGATAATCAAATATGGGAATTACTAGTCTTCTCATCCAAAGGAGGAGGATACGATCATGAGTATTTACAGCCTATGGAATCCAGAGAATGATGAAGCAATTTTCAGTCCGGGTGATCAGAAGCCATTCAGTACGCTCACACGAGTAGATTCGAATAAACACACACACACTGACAAAGCACTTGAATATGAATTACATGGCACCGTACTGAATGAAGTTTAACAGAAGCAGATATATGGAAAGGGATGGAGCACTCGCTCCATCCCTTTCTGCCGTCATTTTCATTTATATGAATATCGCCATTTCAAATAACCCCATAAAAAAAAGAGCCCTTTCACCATGGAGCTAAAGGTGAAGGGCTCTTTTCTTTTATTTATCGAATTTCAGTTTTGCCAAGGCATCCGCCAAGGCAGTATTGATTGGTTCTTCTTTATTTTGCTTTTTCATATAATTGGAGACTTCATTTTTGGATACTTTTTGATTTTTATTTTGCCCTCTTCGTTTATTGTAAGAAGAAAGTTTTTCGTGAAAACCGCATTTACAGGTGAATGTCTGTGCTTCTCCTTGACCGCGCATTTCCATCTTTTTATGACATTGTGGGCATCTGGCATTTGTTACACGTGAAACACTTTTTTTGTGGCCACATTCACGATCTTGGCAGACAAGCATTTTCCCCTTTTTACTATTCACTTCAAGCATCAGCTTGCCGCAATCAGGACATTTCGTTCCTGACACGTTATCATGCTTGAATTTTTGGTCACTATTCTTGATTTCATGGACGATATTTTTGGCATAGGCGCGCATATCACCGATGAAAGCCTGTTTTGGCAGCTTTCCTTTTGCGATCGCGGTTAGCTTTTGCTCCCATTGAGCTGTCAAAGCTGGAGATCGCAAGTCTTCAGGTGCCAATTGAAGAAGTTGTTTTCCTTTCGAGGTAACATGAAGGCCCTTTCCCCTCTTCTCGATCAGGAAGCTATTGAACAGCTTTTCTATAACGTCAGCACGCGTTGCAACAGTACCGATCCCGCCAGTTTCACCCAAGGTCTTGATGAGCTCTTTGCTTTCCCCTGCCATGAAACGAGTAGGATTCTCCATTGCCGAAAGAAGCGACCCTTCATTGAATGGTTCCGGCGGTTTCGTTTCACCCTCTGTTTGTTTCACGGTCGAAATGGTTAAACTGTCACCCTTTTGAACGTTCGGAAGCAGTTGCTCAGCAAGGCCATCTTTAGCTTCTTCCTCATCGAATTGGTGATCATAAACTTCCTTCCAACCTGACTTCAGGATGACCTTCCCTTTTGCCATGAACGTCTCCTGCCCCATTTTTGCTGTGATGGTCGTTTGTTCATATTCAAAAGGCGGCATCAATACAGCAAGGAACCTTTTCACGACCAAATCATAGATTTTCGATTCTTTGTCGCTCAGTTTTCCCGGCAGCGGTGTCTGCTCAGTGGGGATGATTGCATGGTGATCGGAAACCTTGCTATCATCCACGAACGATTTATTGACCTTAATCGGGCTGCGCAGTATCCTCGATGCATACTGGGCATATGGCTTAATGCTCACAGCCTGTAATCTTTCTTTTAGCGTATCAACCAAATCCGTTGATAAAAAGCGTGAATCCGTCCTTGGATAAGTCAAGACTTTATGGCTTTCATATAAGCGCTGCATGATCGATAGCGTCTCTTTCGCCGAATAGCCGAATTTCTTATTGGCGTCCCGTTGAAGTTCTGTTAAATCATATAAAGAAGGGGCAAAACTTTTCTTATGGGACTTGTTAACTTCAACCACTTCTGCACTTTTCCCCTTAACGGCTGCAAGAACCTGTTCTGCCTTGTTTTTATCGAATGTGCGGATATCCTTTGATTGGGCATCTTGCCATATCAGGCGCAAATTAGGTTCCGCCATTGCCGAAACGCCATAATATTTCCTAGGCTGGAATTGTTTTATTTCTTCTTCTTTTTTTGCGATCATCGCAAGTGTCGGCGTTTGGACCCTTCCGCAGGATAGCTGGGCATTGTGCTTGGTCGTCAGGGCACGTGTCGCGTTCATCCCAACGATCCAGTCCGCTTCCGCCCTTGCTACAGCAGAGGCAAATAGGTTTTCATACTCCTTGCCATCCTTCAGGTTTTTAAATCCATCTTTGATCGCTTTATCCGTTACAGAGGAAATCCAAAGCCGCTTGACCGGCTTCTTCACATTCGCTTTTTCGAGAATCCAGCGCGCAACAAGTTCCCCTTCACGGCCCGCATCCGTTGCAATGATGACATCCTTGACATCATTGCGGTTCAATTGTGTTTTAACCGATTGAAATTGTTTGCCTGATTGCTTGATGACGACCAACTTCAAAGCAGGCGGCAACATGGGCAGGTCCTCAAGGCGCCATGTTTTGTATTTTTCATCATAAGATTCCGGATCTGCATGGGTCACCAAATGGCCTAGTGCCCAAGTGACGATATACTGTTCGCCTTCAAAAAAGCCATTGCCCTTCTTCCCGCAATTCAGCACTTTAGCTATATCTCTTCCGACCGAAGGTTTCTCGGCCAGTACGACTGTTTTACTCATAATAACATCCTTTCCCTTATAAACTGGTTCCTCTATTATCTCATATAATTTATGACAGGGCGATAATGCACAGCATGGCATCGGATCGATTGTGCTTCCCGCACCCACATATATGTAAATTAATAGATTAGATAGCAATCCCGTGCAGATTTTAGTATGATGAAACGTAGGGATTTTTTCAAATTAATTGGGAGGTTCAATATAAAATGAGCTTACTTTCTATAGATAAATTAGCACACAGCTTTGGCGACCGCACCTTATTCAAGGATGTATCCTTCCGCCTGATGGCCGGTGAACATGTAGGCCTGGTAGGGGCGAATGGTGTCGGGAAGTCAACGATGATGAATATCATTACAGGACAACTCATCCATGATGATGGCCGGGTGGAATGGACACCTGGTGTCGAATATGGCTATCTTGATCAACATACGATACTTTCTAAAGGTAAATCGATTCGCGACGTCTTAAGGGATGCATACTTGCCTTTATTCGAGCAGGAAAAAGCACTGAATGCAGTTACAGAAAAAATGGGTACGGCCACTCCGGAAGAACTTGAAGAACTCTTGGAACAAATGGGTGAAATCCAGGACAAGCTGGAAGCCGGCGGTTTTTACAATCTCGATATTAAAATTGAAGAAGCGGCACGCGGTTTAGGTTTGGATGCAATCGGGTTGGACCGTGATGTCTCTGCCCTAAGCGGCGGGCAACGGACAAAGGTTTTATTGGCGAAGTTACTATTGGAACAACCGCAAGTCCTGCTGCTCGACGAGCCAACCAACTACTTGGATGTGGAGCATATCCGCTGGCTGAGCAGCTACTTAAAGGAATATCCACATGCATTTCTATTGATTTCGCATGATACCGAGTTCATGAACGGCGTCGTTGACGTCATCTTCCATCTTGAATTTTCTAAACTGACCCGTTACACGGCAACTTATGAAAAATTCCTTGAGCTGGCTGAATTGAATAAAAATCAACATATTAACGCATATGAAAAACAGCGCGAATTCATTAAAAAGCAGGAAGATTTCATTGCAAAAAATAAAGCCCGCTATTCAACGACCGGCCGGGCAAAGAGCCGTCAAAAGCAATTGAATCGCATGGAACGTATCGATCGTCCAGAAACTGCAATGAAACCTACTTTCGACTTTAAAGAATCACGTGCGAGCAGCCGTTATGTCTTTGAAGGTGAAGATCTGGAAATCGGATATGACCGCCCGTTGCTTCCGAAGCTATCCATGACCATCGAACGAGGAGAGAAAATTGCCGTGGTCGGCTGTAACGGAGTTGGTAAATCCACTCTTTTAAAAACGATTTTGGGTAAAATCGATCCTCTAGGCGGTAAAAGATCACTTGGGGACTTCCTTTTCTCTTCTTATTTTGAACAGGAAGTGAAAGCAGGCGATACGACGCCAATCGATGAAGTATGGAATGCATTCCCGCACCTGGACCAACCGCAGGTACGTGCGATCCTTGCCCGTGTCGGATTGAAAAACGAGCACATTACACGTCCGATGAGCCATTTAAGCGGTGGGGAACAAGCAAAAGTGCGCCTATGTAAACTCATGCTTACCGAAAGCAATTGGCTGTTATTCGATGAACCGACCAACCATTTGGATGTAGTTGCAAAAGAAGAACTGAAACGTGCAATGAAAGAGTATAAAGGAACGATTGTCCTCGTATGCCATGAACCTGATTTCTATGAAGATTGGGTAACCAAGGTATGGGATGTAGAGGAATGGTCGAACAATAATTAACTTGGTCTATTTAGAGGGTGCCCGCTTGAGACGGGGCACCTTCTTTTTATGTCAAAAAAGACTGAAATGGTTATAAAATCACCCATTCAGTCAGCAACACTTTTTTTATTTTATTTGTTCAAGTTTTATTTCGCCAATTCGGATCCTAGAAACTTCGCTAATTCAAGCATGCCATATTGGCCTGCTGCTTCCTCAGCGTCACTGTTATAATTCGTATTGGTATTGATGTCATACGTGTAGATTTCACCATCGCTGTTACGAATGAATTCAATTCCTGCAATCGAAATTTCATTCGCTTTTAAAAACGCTTCATATTTTTCAATAATCGGATCATGAAAATCTTGCACAATTTGAAATTTTGGTTTTTCTTCTACCTCTTCACCGATCGGGCAGAATAAGTCACCAATTTGGCATGCATCTGCCGGACAAAGCTCGAAGCCTTCGGATGTATCAACCTCTACCGCATAAATAAACTTGCCACCCACGAATTCACAACGGGTGATAAATGGCTCCGGCGCTTTTATGTATTCCTGAATTAATGTAATCCCATCAACTGGTTCATCGAATTCTGGACCTTCCACATAATGTTTCAATGCTTCTACTGAGTGAAATAATTGAACACCGAGTCCTTTACCTGCACGGTTATGTTTCGTGATAAACGAAGCGACATTTAATTTCTCTGCTGCCTTCATGATATTTTCCTTACCTACAGCTGCGATCGTTTTCGGAGTCTTAATTCCAGCCTTTGTCAGTGCCGTATATTGATTGACTTTGCTGACCTCCAAACGAAGCGCTCGTGACCCATTGAAGACTGTACGATTATGCTGTTCAAGCCACGCTAGCACAGATTCTGTCATTTCAGGCGCAAATCGGTGCCCACGAGTATGTGAGCTTGCACTCATACGGCTATAAAAAACGCCCTCAGGCGGTTCCTCTGTTAAATCCACCACACCCTGATCAAGATGCCATTCTTCATAGGGAAGTTCTAACTCATTCATTCTTTTGGTTAAATGGGCAGTCCATTCCTCATTTTCATGAATGATATAAATTTTACTCATAAAAGGTTCCTCCTGATTGTTTAAAATTTTATGTTTTTATCTGAGGCATGGAGACATCCTTTTTATACGCATAACACTTTTGACTGCATCCCTACACTCGTTCCGCCACCAAGGTAAATGTTTTCGGAAGCCCAATATCATGGATTTTATGATTCGGTTCTTCCTCGAGCACTTTAATAACAAGCCCTGATTGACCTATTGACGTTACCAGTTCCCCGATTGTCCATTTACGCTGTACAACTCTTGAAAGGCTCCCTTTTTCCTCATCCGGCATATGCTTCGAAAAAGCGACCTCATTATTTTCGATTGCCGGAGCGAAATAGTTGCCTGTTATTTTATGTTTTTTACCATTTGAAGTAATGAGCTTTGTTGAAATCGGGTGAAATTCATGCAGGACGAATCGGCCTCCAGGTTTCAGCATCTTTTTAATTTTTTCAAATAAAGGCTGCAGATCTATTAAGTAGTGAAGTACACCGAGCTCCATTAAAACCAAATCCTGATTCCCTGATTCATGCTCGGATGATAGTGAAAGGACATCCGAAACGATATACTCGATGGAGACATTGGCCCCACTGGCCAGCTCATTTGCAAACATTGCATTTTCCTGGGAAAAGTCAACTACTTTCACTTCAGCTCCCAATATGGCTAGGGCAACTGCTTTAACACCGTTCGATCCCATCAAATGAGTGATTTTTTTACCGGATGTTTCTCCCATATATTTATAAAAAGGGTGCAGTCTCCATTTTGGGTTTTGCTTGATTTTGGATGCCAATTCCACGGGATCTCCATAACGATTGACCAGCGCTAAATAATTATTCTGGTTCCACGCCTGTTCATTTTCCGCTGTGAACCCCTTCTGCTCGGCAGATAAGTAAGCATGGATCTCGGAACTGCACTTTCTCATTTCTTCTTCGTATAGATAACTGTATAACGACCTGCACCAAACCTCCATATCCCCCATCTTAATGGACAAACGATAAGGGTCCGTTTTAATGGTCGTGTTAAACCGGCAGCGCACAGCGGCAGAAACCCCCTCGACATCCATTAGAAAGGAGGCAGTCTCAGGACTTCTTTCAGGCTTTGTTGGTGCGTATTCGGAAAAAAGATCCAAAGCCTCATTAAAGACATCCCATTGTACATCAATATCGATTTTCTTATACTCACCGATATCCACTCCTTGCACGAACAGAGCGGATCGACCTGTAAATTGGTATGGGATGTTAGCTTGATCCAACATGTTCGCCATTAATGTGATTGAATGATAATAACTTGCCTTCATATGAACCTCCTAAACATCAAAAGAACATGACAATTATTCTTCTATAGCAAATTTCAAACCGGTACTCGTAATGGCAATCAGTTCTTCATCATGGCGGTCTATTCCATAAACGAGTAATGTAACAAGCATATATATTGCTCTGAACCGGGCTAAACTCTCTGTTTCCTTTTCGATTTCACCATAGATATCAAAAAAAGCCCTGCGCACCTCTTTGGGGAAATAACTGTATAAAAAGGAGAAATCAATGGCTGGATTCCCGACATGAACATCTCCCCAATCAATGATACCCGCGAGAACGCCTTCGTCATCAAGTAAAACATTCCGGATATGAATGTCTCCGTGAACGAGTGAAATCGGGTGCTGAACATCCAATTCACCTAAGGTTTCAACAAAATCCTTAACCGCATGCGCCTGTTCAAAGAACCCTAGCTTTAATAGATTCGAGACATTTTCCATTAGCGATTTCTTACGATAGGATATATCAAGCCTCATCATCCCATCAGGCTGCACACCTAAACGCATAGCCCTTTCCACAGGGAAACCGTGGAGAGCTTTCAAAAAATGGGCAAACCTTTTTGCCGATTCGGCCTTATTTGCCACCGATCCTTCTACAGGCAAGTGTCCCTTTACCATTTTATAACCGGTAAAAGGATACGGATACAGTGTACTTGGTTTCCCAAAAAAGATCGGTTCAGGGATAGCAAGCGGAAAAGTGCCTGCAATGGAAGGCAAAAGCTGACTTTCCACTTGAATCAACGTAACCGCAATAGGGCGGCGGGGGAAACGGAATACAAATTTCCCATTGATTTGTATGACCGTGTTATCGAAGCCCTCCCCTAGTTGCTTGATCTCTTTCAACTCAATTTCCGGAAACTGCAGCATGATCAATTTCCCCGCTAGCTCCAGCGAAACCGGATATTCTGCCAACCAAGGCTTTTCCACTCCCGTCTCCCCCTTTTACCGGTTTCTCCCTCTATTGGGTCTGCTGCCAGATCCACCTCTAAGATTACTTGGCCCTTGTATGCTGTTTGCTCTACGGCTGTCTCTTTGATCTCCTCGTGGATTGTCACGCTTTGGTCCACGGCTATCTTCCGACCGGCCACCCCGCGGATTCTCCCGCTTTGGTCCACGGCTGTCTTCCAACCGGCCACCCCGGGGGTTCTCCCGCTTTGGTCCGCGGCTGTTTTCCATCCGGCCTCCTTGTGAATCCTCACGTCTAGGTCCGCGGCTGTTTTCCATCCGGCCTCCCCGTGGTTTCTCCCTCTCGGATTCACGATTGTCCGCTTGATTTACAGAACGGTGACTGCCTCGATTCGGTCCCCTCGTATCTATCCGTTCCCGGTGTTTCCTTCCCCCTCCCGAACGCGGTCGGCGGGTACCCTCACCAGAAGAGTCTTCATGGCGTTTCCTTTTTTGCCTCACCTCATCGGGTTGGAACATTTTCACTCCTTCAATCGTCCTTCTTTCGATTTTCATGGAAATCCCTTTTTCAATCTCGCTTAAAAGCTGTAAATCCTTCGTTGCTATGAAAGTTACTGCCAAGCCATTCTCACCCGCTCGGCCCGTCCGGCCAATTCGGTGGATGTAACTTTCTGCATCCTCGGGAACATCATAATTAAACACATGTGTCACGCCTTCTACATCGAGTCCTCGTGCAGCAACGTCCGTTGCCACTAAATATTGAAGCTTTGCGTCTCTGAAGTTTTTCATGACACGTTCCCGTTTTGCCTGTGAAAGGTCACCATGAAGTTCTTCAGAATTGAATCCAGCTGCCTTCATGGCATCATTCAAAACCGAAACGCGGCGTTTTGTACGGCAAAATATGATCGCAAGGTATGGTTGTTCTTCTTTGATCATGTTGATTAATGAAGACTGTTTGGCACGATCGGTGGTCTCGATGACTAGCTGCCTGATTTTCTCTACCGTTACTTGCTCGGCCTTCACCGCTGCAGTTAATGGTTTAGTCATATAGCGTTTAGCCAATTGATGCACCTGTTCAGGCATCGTCGCTGAAAAGAGCAACGTTTGGCGCTCCTCTGGAAGCTGCCCCATGATTTCTTCCACCTCTGGTAAAAATCCAATATGTAGCATTTGATCGGCTTCGTCCAGCACGAGTGTTCCAGTTTGTGATAAATCGATGGTGCCTCTTCGTAAATGATCTAATAGCCTGCCTGGCGTGGCGACCACCACGGAGATGTTTCTTGTCAGTTTTTTCATTTGCTGCTCGACATCCTGTCCGCCATAAACTGCGAGCACTTGAAGTCCTTCCATTTCATTAGCGAATTTCTTCAATTCAGCAGTGATTTGCAAAGCCAATTCCCTGGTTGGCGTAACGATCAGGGATTGTATGTGGGATGCGGCGGGATCTACTTTTTCCAGGATTGGCAGCAAAAATGCCAAAGTCTTCCCCGTCCCCGTTTGAGCCTTCGCGATGACATCCCTTCCAGCAAGGATATCCGGTATCGATTTCTCCTGGATAGGGGTAGGGGCGGATATTCCTATTTGCTTTAATATCATGTTAATCGCCGGGCTGACGCCAAGGTCGATGAATTCTGTCATGTATGGACCTACTTTCTGAATTTCTTCAATTAATTGACTGATAAATCCACTGAAATGGTAACAGCTTCTTTCACTTAATGTCATATTCCTTAGTCTAAGCTAATTGTTAGTATATCATTATCTATTTTCGAGAAAACCTGTACCTTAAAATTTTTCATCCTATTGTACTTTAGTTGTTTTTCTAATATAATTTATAAGATTATCCAATCGAGCTACTTACTTTAAATTAAAGGGTAAGCATCTCATCCTTGTAGTTTTTTGCAAGGATTTTTTGTATATAAAAAAGGAGTGACCGCATGTTTAAATTAAAAGAACGGAATTCAAATATTAAGACAGAAGTACTTGCGGGGCTTACAACCTTTTTAACTTTGGCTTATATCATCGTTGTAAACCCAATGATCCTTTCTGATGCCGGCGTTCCATTCGACCAGGCATTCACCGCAACCATAATCGCAATAATAATCGGTACCCTAAGCCTGGCCCTATTAGCCAATTACCCTATTGTCATAGCACCGGCAATGGGATTGAATGCCTATTTTGCATACTCGGTATTGGGAACCCATGATATTTCATACACAGTTGCCTTCTCTGCAGTCTTTGTTACCGGTATCATCTTTATCCTTTTATCCCTGACCTCTTTCCGCTCAAAATTGATCGAGGCCATCCCAAATAACTTGAAGCATGCAATCAGTGCCGGAATCGGACTTTTCATCACCTTCATCGGACTTCGCTTGTCAGGTGTCGTAACACAGCATGAATCCAACCTGGTTACCCTTGGAAGCTTCAGGGACCCTAGTGTGGCGCTTACATTGATTGGTTTGGTCATAACGATCGTGCTGATCGTCCGCAATGTGCAGGGAGCGATATTCATCGGAATGATCGTGACTGCCATAATCGCTTTCTTTACAGGCCAATTGGAAATTAACGGTCTAGTTTCAACCCCTACATTACCTGAAGGGATTATAGTCGCCAATCCAATCACATCTATCTCCGATGTCATTAACTACGGCCTTTATGGCGTCGTCTTCTCCATTTTGCTTGTAATGCTTTTCGATACGACCGGTGCTTTATTAGGCATAGTCCGTCAAGCTGGATTGCTGAAGGATAATAAGCTTGAAAAATCCGGCTGTGCCTTCTTTGCAGATTCCATCGGCACTACTGTTGGTGCCATGTTCGGTACAAGCCCGACCGCTGCCTCAGTTGAATCATCAGCTGGCGTAGGAGCGGGTGGCAAGACCGGTTTAACCGCGTTGGTTGTGGCCATCCTTTTCTTGATGACCGCCTTCTTCAGCCCACTGATAGGAGCTGTCTCAAATGTAGCGGCAATTACGGCACCTAGCTTGATCATCGTCGGAAGCATGATGATTAAAAGCATTAATGAAATTGACTGGACACATTTTGATGAATCATTCCCAGCCTTTTTGGTCATTGTCGCCATGCCTTTAACATCAAGCATCGCCAACGGGATAGCACTCGGATTCATCTCCTACCCCATTTTAAAAATGGCAAGGGGCAAATTCCGGGAAGTGCATCCGTTCGTATACATGTTTGCCATTTTATTCCTTTACCAACTGATTTTCCTGGCTTGATCATTTTAAGAGGGATCCATTGTGGTTCCTCTTTTTTTATAATCCCTGCAAAGAAAAAGGAGGATATCCGACTTATCGTCGGATATCCTCCTACATGTTCACTGGTTCATTTGATCAAGGAAATCACCCAGGAGATCGTCAAGATTTTCCTCTTCCGGTTCTTCCTCTTGTTGTGCGGGTTGATCCAAATTCCAATCAAAGTCATCCAGATCTTTCTTAGGTAAGTCTTCTTTGACCTTCTCCACTACCTTTTCTTCAAGCTCAGCCTGCATATATTCCTCATTCGATCCATTACTGTTCAAAGAGGCAAGCAAGGCGGTAGCGCGTAAAGGATCGGATAAAAGGTTGTACATAATCGTTCCAAGCATAGCTTCTGAGTGGGAATGCTTGAGCCAATCACGCTGAGATTTGCTTAGCTTGTTCGGCATGGGCAGGGAAATCATTTCCCGATCCTGATGGGTGGATTGCCCGACTCCATCGAGAACATACTCGGCAATTTTACTGGAAAAATTCCTTCTTTCCGTTTCCTTCAATTTCTGCAGCTGTCTTAACGTATAGTCTGATACATCCGAAGGGATACGAAAAGTGATGGCTTGCCCTCTTTTAATTTCAGAAGAAGCTGTTTTTTTCATTCTCTCACCTATTTAATGGAACCCGTTCTTTGTTCTTTCTTCTTTTGTTGGGACTGATTCTGTTCCTTTGCATTCCGGCGATTAAAATCCGAAATCAATTTATAATAGGCGTTTGCCATCATCCAAACGCTTTCCCGTTCATCTTCGAAAAAGTCTATATTGTAGCCATCGAAATTTTGATTCAATGTTTTCAAGTAATCTTTCAGGACAATCGATCCCCCGCCTACAAAATAGCAGATTTCCGTTTGTGAATTTTTTTGCCATACGTTGCGCAGGTGGCGATATTGCTTTTTGGCCAGTTCTCCCAAAATACGGTCAACGATATCATGGACGCTTGTCCGGCTCCCGCGAACCATAATATGATTGCGATCATTTTTCTTCGTGATGATTTCTACGACATCGCGCCTGCTATCCAACTCGACACCATGTTTCTTCCTGATTTCTTCACGAATTGATTCAAGTGCTTCAGCTACTCCCAAATTGAATCCTTGTGCCTTGTCATCGTCAACTTTACGATTTTTAATGACCGCGATATCTGTCGATAGGCCACCGATATCCTGGATGAGTATTCTTCTATCTATTAATTCACGGTTAATGATATTCAAATCTTTATCCATGACCAAGTTTATGTATGCAGCGAAGCCCTCTGGATAGACTTTCACTTCATCGAACTTGATATTAACCTTTATGCCCTGATATTTAGGAGTAATTAAAAATTCCACCTGATGGACGGAACCAAGTAATTTCGAGCGGTAACCGACGTCTTTCCCTTCTTTAACCTCCCGAAGTGGCAACCCTGTTCCAAGCGTGTAGCTGGCTTCCACAACGTTATTCACTTTTTTGAATGTATCATTATTCCCCTGCTTGGCAGCGTCCAATGCAAGTGCCGCAAAAAGCATGACTAATGTTTGATCTTCTTCCGATTTACTGCTTCCTAAATCAAGTTCTGTCGGATTATCACTTTTTGTTGCCAAGTTTCCAACGCGATAAATCGCATTATTGTCTTGAAGGGCTGGTGAATGAACCCTAATATGGATTCCTTCTAATGGATTTTTTTCATTAAGTTCCTCAATCCCGATGACCGGACGATCCTCTATGTCTTTTGCAATGACGTTCGGTATATAAAGTTCAGACTCTAGCTTTCCAAAAATAGCTTTGATAGCATCATTTCCTACGTCTACTGCCGCGATTCTAGAACTCATTTAAAAACATCCCCTTTTTTATTGAAAAAAAATTTTAAGTGAAGCATTCCCTTTAAGGATAGGAAAAGTATCCATGATAGTCAATGCATCATTAGTTGTAGCTATATTTGTCGAATTGTTTTCAAATTGTTTACAATAGGAACATTTATGTATACACCCTTATATATAGACAGGTATACATATTTGTAAACATGTATACCTATTTGCATACATTACATCTATTTTTGTTTACATGTATACGTAATTGCAAACAAACCAAATACTGCATCTTTTTACTCTTTCTTCTTACAAAAATAAGCGTGTAAATAGCAGATTAGGATATTGTAATAAATGGAAAATCCACTAATGAACTGTATGGAGATACTCAAATGACTGAGAACAAACAGAAACTTCCCACTCGGGAACCCTATTGGCTTGGCGCAGTGCATTAAATTCCCCTTCGTTTTTTAAAACCACTGACATCCTAATTGTAGGCAGCAAAATTACAGGGATCACTCCGCTAAACAAGGTATTAAAGTTCCACTGATAGAGGCTGGTGAAATCCTTAATGGAACAATGGTACATAGCATGGCCTGATTTACGATTTGTTTGTTCACTAAAACATGATGAAGAGAAAGCCAATCTTATGTAAGGAACGAGCTAATCAAAGCCTTGGCAGAAGAACATTCTATTGAATGTAATTTGACACCACAATAGATACCTATATTCAAGCGAATACTGATAAATATAAAAGGAAAATTAAAAAAGAACTAAAAACTATCGAAACTGGCCATCACAGAGATTATGCAGAAGAGATCCCTTTCTCCTTTCCTTGTAAATCTTCCATGATCCATGCGCAGTTTCACGCCTTTAAAAATATTTAACGGCCCTCCTCTCCACGATTCTGGAGGCTGAAAAATTTTTCACGATAGTCAATCCTTCATATGTTGTAGCTATATTTGTCGAATTGCTTTCAAATTGTTTACAATAGGAACAAGTATGTATACATCTTAATATATAGCCACGTGTACGTGTTTGTAAACATGTTTACTCATTTGTATACGTTACATCTATTTTTGTTTACATGTATACATTTTTGTAAACAAACCAAATAATGTATTTTTCCACTCTTTCTTCTTACAAAAATAAGCGTATAAATAGCGAATTTGGGTATGGTAATAAATGGACAATTCACTAATGAACTGTATGGAGGTATTTAAATGACTGAAAAAAATACAGACCTTCCCCGATTTCCGGAACCCTATTGGCGCAGCGCGTTAACTTTCCCATCTTTTTCTAAACTAGAAACAGATATAAACTCTGATGTCTTAATAGTAGGCGGCGGAATTACTGGAATCACTTCTGCTTATCTACTAGCGAAACAAGGTGTAAAAGTCACTCTGATTGATGCAGGCGAAATCCTAACTGGAACGACAGGACACACTACAGCAAAAATCACGGCCCAACATGGCTTGATTTATGACCAATTGATCACTGACCATGGCGAAGAGAAGGCCAAACTTTATTATGAAGCCAATGCAGATGGAATGAAGCTAATCAAAGACTTGGTAGAAGAACATTCCATTGAATGTAATTTGACTGCACAGGATGCCTATGTCTACGCAAATACAGATGAATATAAAATCAAAATTCAAAATGAACTGAAAGCCTATCAAAAACTCGGCATTCGGGGTGATTATGCAGAGAGTATCCCTTTCTCCATCCCTTCTAAAGCTGCTGTGATCATGAAAGATCAAGCACAGTTTCACCCGTTAAAATACTTAACTGCCCTCATTTCGACAATTGTCGAAAGTGGAGGCAAAATTTATGAACGGACAACGGCAATGAAGATTGAAGACGGCGATCCACCTACCGTTCTGACCGATACTGGACATACAATCAAAAGCAATCAAGTAATCGTTGCCTCCCACTTCCCTTTTAATGATGAAAAGGGCTTATACTTTGCCCGTGTCCATGTAGATAGGTCCTATGTACTTGGAATCAGGACTGAACAGGAATATCCCGGTGGGATGTATTACAGCGCAGACAGCCCTACCCGCTCCCTTCGCTATACGGAATTGGACAATGGGGAAAAACTGATACTGGTCAGCGGGGATGGTCATAAAACTGGCCAGGGAGTCTCGATGATCGAGCATTATGAAGCACTGAAGGACTTCAGTTCCCAATATTTCGATGTGAAGGACATTCCCTACCGCTGGTCGGCACAAGATATTGTGACACCGGATAAGATCCCCTTCGTTGGACCAGTGACATCCAATAATCCAAACGTTCTGATAGCTACCGGCTATGCGAAATGGGGAATGACGAATGGGTCGATTGCTGCCAAGATCTTAACTGACCGGGTTTTGCAAAGGGATAACCGGTATGCAGACTTGTATGACCCCGCCCGTTTAAAAGGCATGAAGAATATAGTCCAAGATAATGCTGATGTAGCGAAGCATTTGATCAAAGGCAAATTGGCCGTCATTCATAAAACGCCTGAAGACATAGGAATTGATGAAGGAGCAATCGTGAAGGTGAATGGAGACAAGGCTGGGTGTTACCGTGATCATGATGGCCAGCTTCATATCGTTGATTCCACATGTACGCACATGGGGTGTGAAGTTGCCTGGAATAGCGGTGACCGTACTTGGGATTGCCCATGCCATGGCTCCCGCTACTCCATTGCTGGTGAAGTGTTGAATGGCCCTGCTGTCGAACCATTGAAAAAAATACGCTGATGGTCATCGTGATTTTATCTAATAGTCGACTCGGTCCGCTGTTTTCCTTATACTGAAGTTACTGCATGGTTGTTGAATGGTTGCAAATAACTCTGAAAAGGATTGAATTGAAATGAACGGTAAAAATCGGAAGGACATTACCCCAGGTGCCTCTGTGGACATTGTACTTAAAGCAGATCAACGGAGCGGAAAACTGACAAGCGGCACTGTAAAGGATATTTTGACCAACTCCAGCACTCACCCTCATGGAATTAAAGTAAGATTGACTGATGGCCAGGTTGGCAGGGTTCAAGTCATTCATAAGTAATGCGCACTCGGTCCAGGCCGAGTGTTTTTTTGTGATCATTCGACCGAATTAATGACAATGGGGATATTTCAATCATGTTTCCCGTTCATAATTCGTACAATAGGGTGAGATTATCTCTTTTAAAAAAGGCTGGTGTCACAAAATGAAAGAATACAATGCCCCCGATGAGGTTCATTACCGCAACGATGAACATACATTGAAAGTTTCCGGCTCAGAGACGCTATCCGCTGCTCCGGATCAAGCCACAATCACCCTAGGAGTCATAACAGAGGATAAGGACCCGCAAAAGGCCCAGCAAGCCAATTCCCAAGCAATCGCAAATGTCATCGCGTCACTTAAATCCGCAGGCATACCCGAAGAGCAATTGAAAACGAGTGATTACAGAATCGATCCGCAATATGATTATATTGACGGAAAGGAATTGTTCAAGAACTACAAAGTCCAGCACATCATCCAAGCCCAAACGACCGACATCGAGAAAATAGGCAGCATAATCGACACGGCCGTCAGAAGTGGTGCCAATTCAATCACCAGCATCCGCTTCTCTTTATCCAACCCAGATGCATACTATAACCAGGCACTTTCTCTCGCTTTAAAAAATGCATACGAAAAAGCACTCTCCATGGCCCGAACACTGGGAATAACATTGAACCCAGTCCCTAATAAGGTTGAAGAGCTATCTGAAACGGCAACACCGATGCTTTACCAAACAAGTACCTTTTCAAAAATGGCGACTACCCCGATTCAGCCTGGTGAATTGAACATCACTGCCTCAGTAAGGGTGGAGTACACGTACTAGCACTCACTAAATTCCATCCTAAAAACCCCCCTTGATGAACAATGGGGGGTTTTACTTTAAAAGACTACCGTCTTATTTTCATGAACAAGGACGCGGTCCTCCAAATGCCATTTAACGGCACGTGCCAGCACCCTGCGTTCAGCTGAACGACCGATTTTCTTCATATCCCCAGCAGAATCACGATGGTCCACACGTTCAATATCCTGCTCGATGATTGGGCCTTCATCCAAATCATTCGTCACATAATGGGAAGTCGCACCAATCAGCTTAACACCTCTGTCATAAGCTCTTTCATAAGGCCGTGCTCCAATGAATGCAGGTAAAAATGAATGATGTATATTGATGATTTTGTTTGGATGGGCCGCTACGAAGTCCGGCGTCAATATCTGCATATACCTGGCCAATATAATAAGGTCCACTTTGAATTCTTCCAGAAGTCCAAGCTGTTTTGTCTCCACTTCCCTACGTATATCCTTATTTGCAGGAATGTAATAAAATGGGATGCCCATCGATTCGACAATTTGCCTCGTGTCTTCATGATTACTGATGACCAGCGCAATATCAGCTAATAAATCCCCGCTTTGCCACTCCCATAGCAATTCCAGAAGACAATGCGGTTCCTTGGAAACGAAGATTGCAGTCCTCTTCAAATCACTCACATGGTTAAATGTCCATTGCATGGAGAATGCTGTCGAAACTTCCTGGAATGCCTGCTGCATATCCGCTGCCCTATCCTTCAATCCCGGACAATCGAATTCGATCCTGGTGAAAAAGGTACCGCCCTCAGGATTCATCGAATACTGACTCAATTCAACAATATTTGCATCATATTCTTTAAGAAAGGCAGTAACTGTCGAAACAATTCCTGGCCGGTCCGGACACTTTATAATCAAACGGCCTCTATCTTGATTCTTTTCGCGAAACTCCTGTAACTGTTCTTGCACAAAGTTGCTAACCATTTTCCCAACTGCCCTTCTTCTATTTTGCTATATTATACTTCAATTCATGGGCAAAATTAAAGTCAGTCCATTCAATGCGGGATTTTGTTGGCAGACAACATGGCCCTTTCTTGAAATCCTCCAGTTTTATCCCATCCCATTCATCAGTTTTTCTCTTTTGATAGATTCTTAATCTTCATCCTAATTATGTCGAATTCCTATCTAGAGCTGAAACTAACCTAAATTTCTTTCTCCATTAAATAATTTTTGTCATTTTTTTAGGAATTTACCGGTAATTTGGAAGGAAATGAAGGCAAAGGTCGAGAACCTTTATGAAATGCATAGTGAAGGGGATTCTTGAATGAAACGGACGGCATGAACCGGGCCACCATTTTATTCCAGTTTTATTTTCCCTAGATAATAAGGTTATTCACTGCCCCATAAGGGTATAGACCATTCTATTAGTTTTTTCAAAGGGGGAAATGAAATTATCATGAAATCATCAGTTACATTCATTGTATCCATTTTGGCTGTTCTCGGTCTTCTGTCCGGCTGTGCTGAAAAGGACCAGCTGGAGGATGGAAGTAAGCTGATCAATAAGGACCAGTTTGTTTTCGCTGCCTCAGGCGAATTCAAGCCATTCAGTTATGTCAATGATGACATGACCGTAACTGGATTCGATATTGAGGTCGGCGATGCAATAGCAAAGGAACTGGACCTGGAGCCAGTACCTAAACGGATAAAATTCAAAGGCATCGTGGAAGGTGTCAAAACCGGTCGGGCAGATGCCGCGGTTGCCAGTCATACAATCAATGAACAACGAAGTAAACATGTTGCCTTCTCGACCCCTTATTACTACTCAGGTCCTCAAATTTTCGTCCGCTCAGACAGTGATATTAAAACGGTCGAAGATTTAAAGGGAAAGGAAGTTGCGGCTTCTAAAGGCTCCACGTACGCAACCACAGCAGAAAAATATACAACCAATGTAAAAACCTATGACAGTGATATCACCGCCCTGAAAGCATTGAGCGGAGGACGTCATGATGCCGTCATCACCGACTTCGTAACCGGCAAGGAAGCTACCAAGGAAGGTTTCGACATCGAAGGCAGGCAATTGATCGAACGAAGCGAGCAGGCCATCGTACTGCCTAACGACAACCCTCAGCTGCTTGCACGCATTAACGAAGCACTTGAAAACCTCCGGGAAGATGGAACGCTTGCGGAAATCAGCAAAAAGTACTTTGGTGAGGACATCACAACCAAGCCTGAATAAAGATTGATAGAAAGGGAGTCATTACATTGCCAAGTTTTTCACATTTTTTTGATACATTATTTAACTCCTCGGACGTATTCATCCGAGCCATGCTCCTCACATTGGAACTGACGGTAGTCTCCATATTGGTAGGAATCGTCATCGGATTGCTATTTGCACTTTTAAAAATTTCCAATATAAAAATTCTTGCCTGGATTTCAGATACATATGTATTCCTGGTACGGGGAACACCGCTAATCGTACAGATATTCATACTATATTTCGGTATCAGCAATCTCTTCTTACTGCCGGACTTCTGGGCGGCATCACTTGCCTTGGCCTTCCATAATGGAGCTTATATCTCTGAAATTTTACGTGGTACGATCCAATCCATCGATAAAGGCCAAATGGAAGCCGGACGCTCCCTTGGCATGAGCAAATCGCTCACATTAAGAAGGATCATCTTACCTCAAGCCTTCCGTCGCGCATTGCCGCCGCTAGGCAACCAATTCATCATCGGGCTGAAAGATTCATCACTGGCAGCCTTCATCTCGATGAATGAGCTGTTTAACGTGGCGACTACATTAGGTTCGAATAATTTCGATGAAATGACTTATTTACTGATTGTAGCGGTCTACTACTTGATTCTAGTGGCATTACTGACCATCATCGTCAATTTATTCGAAAAGAAACTTTCCATTAGTGATCGATAGGGGGGAATTGAAATGGAACAAAAAGAAATGATTCGCATTAGGAATTTAAATAAATCGTATGGAGACCTGCATGTACTCAAAGATATTGATATGAAGGTACTGGATAGCGATGTTGTCTGTCTGATCGGGCCAAGCGGTTCCGGAAAAAGCACCCTGCTTCGCTGTTTGAATTATTTAGAGAAAAAAGACAGCGGGCAAATCCTCATTGAAGGAACGGAAGTCCAACCGGGTACCCATGATATTAATAAAATCCGCGAGAAAGTCGGAATGGTTTTTCAGCATTTCTACCTCTTCCCGCATATGACCGTGCTTGAAAATGTCATCGAAGCACCGACTCACGTCAAAAAAGTCCCTAAGGCCCAGGCAATCGAGGAAGCAAAAGCATTGCTTGCCAAAGTTGGCTTATCAGATAAAGCGGATGTCTATCCAAGCAAGCTCTCAGGTGGGCAGAAACAGCGTGTCGCCATAGCCCGTGCCCTTGCAATGAAGCCTGATATCCTGCTCTTTGATGAGCCTACCTCGGCTCTGGATCCCGAACTTGTCGGGGAAGTTCTTGCCACGATGAAGGAACTTGCCTTGGAAGGGATGACAATGGTAGTCGTTACACATGAAATGAGTTTTGCACGTGAAGTCGGGGATTGGATTGTCTTCATGCATAATGGGAGGGTTGTCGAAAGCGGCCCGCCAAAAGAATTCTTCACCAATCCAAAAGAAGAACGGACAAAAGAATTTTTGCAAACGACAGTCTTTTGATTTCCATCCTATAATCTGTCTAATAGCGAGAATAATTCGTCCTAGAGACCAACCATCATTATAAGCAATACAGACGTGACTTCCTGTATTGCTTATTTTGCTTTCTATATTCGCGAGATGGATCGTTCCCTTAATTACATGATCAAATTTCCAGGGATATTTTCGCTCTGATTGTACAAACTAAATACTTGATGAAATTGTTTCAGATAACCCTGATTCCGGCTCGAACATGGAAAAATATCTGTATTTATGGTATATATACAGGTAAAATTAAAAGAAGTATATAAATGAAAGAGGTCGAATTCAGTTGGAAAATAACTCTTCGAATTTTATTAAAAATATTATAAAAGATGATCTAGAGTCCGGAAAACATGATCATGTCATCACCCGCTTCCCTCCTGAGCCGAACGGATATTTACATATCGGGCACGCCAAATCAATCATTTTGAATTTTGGGGTGGCTGATGATTTCAATGGGAAAACTAACCTTCGTTTCGATGATACGAATCCATTGAAAGAGGATATTGAGTTTGTCAATTCCATTAAGGAAGATGTAAAATGGCTCGGTTACGACTGGGATAACCTTTTCTTCGCTTCCGACTATTTTGATGAAATGTATAAAAGAGCTGTGCTGCTCATCAATAAAGGACTTGCATATGTGGACGACCTTAATGCCGACCAAATCCGTGAATATCGCGGAACGCTGACCGAGCCGGGAAAAGATAGCCCCTACCGCAATAGAACCGTCGAGGAAAATCTTGAACTATTTGAAAAGATGCGCAGCGGCGAATTCGAAAACGGTGCAAAAGTATTGCGTGCCAAAATCGATATGAGCTCGCCTAACATCAATTTGCGTGATCCCGTCATATACCGTATCTCCCATACTGAACACCATAATACCGGCAACAAATGGTGCATCTACCCAATGTACGCCTTTGCTCACCCAATTGAAGATGCCATCGAGGGAGTCACACACTCCATTTGTACGCTTGAGTTCGAAGATCAACGCCCTCTTTATGACTGGATCGTTGAATATTGTGAAATGGAAAGCAAGCCAAAACAATATGAATTTGGCCGTCTTAACCTGACCAATACAGTAATGAGCAAGCGAAAACTGAAGCAGCTTGTCGATGAGGGCTTCGTGGACGGCTGGGACGACCCACGGATGCCTACCATTTCAGGCTTGCGGAGACGCGGGTATACACCCGAAGCGATTCGTGCATTCTGCCAAGAGATAGGTGTCGCAAAAACAAGCGGTGTCGTAGACTCTCAAATGCTTGATCATTTCGTGCGGGAAGACTTAAAGCTGAAGGCTCCACGGACTATGGGTATCCTAAACCCGCTTAAAGTGGTCATCACCAACTATCCGGAAGGCGAGGTAGAATGGCTGGATGCTGAGGTCAATCCGGAAGTTCCGGAAATGGGCACACGCCAAATCCCGTTTTCACGTGAAATATATATCGAACAGGACGATTTCATGGAAAATCCGCCGAAAAAGTATTTCCGACTTTTCCCGGGCAATGAAGTCCGTTTGAAACATGCTTATTTCATTAAATGTGAAGAAGTGATAAAAGACGAAGCCGGTAACGTCATTGAACTTCGCTGCACATACGACATTGAAACGAAAAGCGGTTCGGGCTTCACTGGCCGTAAAGTAAAAGGTACATTGCACTGGGTCGAAGCTTCACAAGCCGTTTCAGCAGAGTTCCGCAACTACCAGCCTTTAATCTTGGATAAAGAAAATGATGAAGAGGAAGAAAAATCATTCCTGGACCGGGTAAACCCTGATTCTGTAGAAATTTTACAAGGATTTGTCGAGCCTAACATGAAAGATGTTAAGCCTCAGGATAAATTCCAATTCTTCAGGCATGGCTATTATAATGTTGATTCAAAACTCACTGCGGCCGATCACTTGGTCTTCAACCAAATCGTTGGGTTGAAGAGTTCATTCAAGTTATAGAATCACGGAAAAGAACCAGATTCCTAGACGAATCTGGTTCTTTTTCATTCTCTGTACCTTCTGTCATTTTTTCTCGTAAAGTTTAATCCCTTGCTTGGAAAGGGCCTGTTTAAGAGTACTATGTGTCGAAACCTGACTAAAATCAAGACCTAACTGAATCGATGTCTGGGCCACTTCAGGACGAATCCCGGAAATGGTCGATTGAATGCCTAACAGGTTCAGGGTACTTATCAATTGATAGATCTGTTGGGCAACCATCGTATCTAAAAGGGAGACTCCAGATAAATCGATGAATAAGTGAGTGACATTTTTGCTAATGCATTTGCTTGGAGTCGCATTCAAAATTTCCTTTGCCCGAAAGGTATCGATTTCACCGATTAACGGCAATACCGCAATGGCATCAACAATGGGAATGACGGGTGCACCCAGTTCATTAATCAGCTCCTGTTGAGCAAGTAAACGTACTTTTGTCAAAAGGTAATACTGCTCAGTGAACTCACGGTTCAATTGATCGAAGGCACCATTAATAAGCCGGCTCCATCGGATGATTATATCCTTCGTTATCTTCGTATCCATGAGCATATAATCAGTGATGAATGCCCAATATGTTTCACGAACCTTATTAAGTGCTTCCAACACTTCGTAAATGGGGGTGTCCGATTCAACCCTGCTCTTCGCAACAAGTGTGGCCCACTGCTCCATCGTATCAATAAAAGCAGTTTTATCTTCAAGTAAAGCACTTGTCACTGTCTTGATGGTCAATGTATTCTGTTCTCTAAGAAGCTTTTCGATTTCCGCATCAGAATCCATTGAATAGATGGATCCAGACTGCTTTTCCCTTAAAGCCAGCCAGTTTTCCGTAATCTTGGATGAGTTATCAAGGATATATCGATATAAATTTTCATCTATTTTATCCATTTGTGCTCCCCTATCTCACTAGTTATTTCATTTTAAAAAGTATTAATAAATCTCCATATCCCTCTCTCTCCATTTCATTTCTAGGAATGAATCGAAGGGACGCAGAGTTTATGCAATATCTCGTGCCTTTAGGACTTGGGCCATCAGGGAAAACATGTCCAAGGTGTGAATCGGCGTCCCTGCTGCGCACCTCGGTCCGGGTCATTCGGTGGCTGAGATCCATTTTCTCATTGACACTTGCCGACATGATGGGCTTGGTGAAGCTTGGCCACCCACAACCGCTATCATACTTATCCCGCGAACTGAATAGAGGCTCCCCAGAAACGACATCCACATAGATGCCTTCTTCAAAGTGATCCCAATAGGCATTATCGAAAGGCGGCTCCGTGCCATTTTCCTGGGTGACATGGAACTGGCTCTCCGTTAAGGTCTTTCTTAGGTGTGCATTATCCTTTGGCCAATTTTCTTTAATGAAAGCATCCCGTCCTGAGCCTTTACGATACAATGCATAGCGAAACTGATTTTTTCGATAGAATTCTTGATGATATTCCTCAGCCTCGTAAAATTTCCCCGTGGGTAGAATACCCGTAACTATAGGTTTCTTAAACCGACCGCTCATCATTAATTCTTCCTTCGATTGTTCTGCCTCCTGTTTCTGACGTTCATTAAGATAGAAAATGGCTGCCTTGTATTGCTTTCCCCTATCCGAGAACTGTCCATCGTCATCCGTAGGATCGATTTGGCGCCAAAATATCTCTAATAACGTTTTATAGGAAATGATTGATGGATCGAATACCACTTTCACCGCTTCAACATGATCAGTCGAACCGGTAATCACTTGTTTATAACTGGGCGCGGCAAATTTGCCGCCTGTATAACCTGATGTCACTGAAATAATACCATCCATTTCATCAAAGGGAGCAACCATGCACCAAAAACAGCCTCCTGCAAAGATTGCCGTTTCTTTTCCAGCCGTCGTCATCCTAAAACTCCCCTTTCACGCCTGTCATTTTATGTATTATATACCAGCAAGCCAAACACCTTCAAATTCAAAAATCACTTTCTATCTTTGCTGTACAAATATAAAAGAGGCACTTAGGAGTAAACCCTAAGTGCCCTTTGTGTTAGATCCCTTATTAAAGTATCACACTTACAATGATCGCTGATAAGATGCTGACAAGAGTCGCACCGTATAACAGCTTCAAGCCGAAACGGGCTACAACATTCCCCTGTTTTTCATGAAGTCCTTTGACTGCACCGGCAATGATTCCAATAGATGAGAAATTAGCGAATGAAACCAAGAAAACCGAAACGATCCCTATCGTCCTTTCGCTCAAGGCTGATGATGCTTCCCCTAGGCTCAGCATGGCAACGAATTCATTGGTTACCAGTTTCGTCGCCATGATTCCGCCAGCAGTCACGGTTTCTGAAATCGGTATACCCATGATAAAGGCAAAAGGTGCAAAGATATACCCCATGATGTCTTGGAAACTGATTCCGAAGATCATGTCGAATACGCTGTTGATCCCTGCGATTAACGCAACGAAACCAATTAACATCGCTGCTACAGTGATAGCAACCTTAAACCCATCCATGATATATTCCCCAAGCATTTCGAAGAAAGACTGCTTCTCTGCCCCTTCTTCAACAGGGAGAATATCCTCTTCATCCGTTACGGTATAAGGATTGATAATGGATGCGATGATAAATCCACCAAACATGTTAATAACAATTGCCGTCACAACGTACTTTGGTTCAATCATCGTCATATATGCACCGACGATCGACATCGATACAGTTGACATGGCTGATGCACAAAGCGTATACATGCGAGATGGCGGAATGGCGCCGAGTTGTTTTTTCAAAGTTATGAAAACCTCGGATTGGCCCACTATTGCTGATGCAACCGCATTGTAAGATTCCAATTTACCCATCCCATTCACTTTACTTAGAAGGAATCCAATCCACTTCATGATGAACGGAAGGATCTTGAAGTGTTGTAAAATCCCGATTAATGCTGAGATGAATACGATAGGAAGAAGGACATTTAAAAAGAATGGTGAAGCTCCTTCGTTTACAATCCCGCCAAATACAAAGGTGATTCCTTCATTTGCCCATTCTAAAAGTTTTCCGAAACCATCGGCAATCGAATTGATGATCACTAAACCAAACTTCGTGTTCAATAATAAATAAGTTAAAATAAGCTGAATGACCACCATGAGGATGATCGGTTTAATTTTAACTTTCTTCCGGTCACTGCTGACTAAGATAGCTAGTCCAAAAACAATAAGCAGGCCTAAAATTGCAATCAGGAATTTCATATATTCTGCCTCCACTAAGGGTGAATTTAATGTTCGTGCATTACTAGTAGGATACCCTCAAAAAATTTATGCAAACGTTTTCTCTTTCATCCAAAATACATGTACGTACCTCTCCAGAAGTCTATATTAAACTAATATTTTTTTAAGTGCAATTATTATTTCCCTTTTTAAAATAACAATTAGTGACAATGAAGGGTTTCGTGAATTAAAAAAGAAGGCTCCCCTCGAAGGGAACCTTCTCTTTCCTTAAATCGTATCCACTATTTAGGCAGCTGTTTTTCTGGATATCACCGACGTCGCTAATCCAGCGCCTCCAACGATAAAGATGATGATGGAGGTGGCCAAGCCACCTGCCCCTTGATAAAAGTTGATAAAATTCCCTGCAAAAGAGCCTCTGCCTTGGAAACCGCCACCGCTTGGCATCTCTCCTGGAGTCCCGGAACCATTAGGCCCGCCTTGTGGAGTGCCCTGCATATCATTTGATGCCGTTCCCGCAGTTGAAGTTGAATCGCCAGTCGCCGTACTGCTATTAGCCGATTCTTCCGTATCATCCGCTTCTGTTGTGCTGCGATCGGCAGGCTGACCCATCATCGCCTGTCGATTCACGGGTTCATTGCCGCTGCCATCCACATACATCATGATCCCGAGGACTGCTTGGGCCATTAAAAGGACCGAAGCCAATATTCCAACCAAAAAGTGGATCTTACCAAGTCTTTTCATCAATGATTCTCCTCCGAAAATAAATGTATTTATAAGATGATTATCTAAAAAGACCCTTAATTTTTCCTTAAGCAACAAGGAGAAAAGTAAGGGCCTTTTTCGTATTGGATGGCATCTATTGGTGGATTAATTTTTCCTTTGATTTCTCGGAAAAGTGATTTCAAAACGGGTGCGTTCATTCTGTTCACTTGTAACCTTGATGTTCCCTTGATGTGTGTTTACAATCCATTTGGCTATGGATAAACCTAAGCCGGATCCTTCATTTGCTGAACGGGATTGCTCCACTTGGTAAAAACGGTTAAAAATCAAGGGGAGATCTTCCTGCGGAATGCCTTTTCCATTATCCTCTACAGTAAGGATGATGGATGAAGCATTCTTGATGCAGGATAGGGAAATCTCCCCGCCTTCCTCTGTGAATTTCATCGCATTATCCACCAAGATCACCAATAGCTGATGAATTCTCTCTTTATCGCCATGAAACACCACCTGTTCGGGGGCATGGCTAATGATTGATTTCTCTTGAAAAGATGCTATATCCGTATACTGTTCCACGATATCCATAAGTAAGTCATCAAGGAAAAAGTTCGATTTCTTAACCTCCATTTGATTCGAATCCGTTCTGGTCAAGGTCAAAAGTCCGTTAACAAGCTTATTCAATCGGCGGACTTCTTTAGAAATGATGGATATATCAACGGCTTTTTCCTCGATTGTCGCGTTCGGTGATTGAAATAGCAAATCAGCCCGCGATTGAATGACGGCAAGCGGCGTTCGAATTTCATGCGAAGCATCCGAGACAAACTGCTGTTGCTGATCCCAGGATTTCTTGACCGGAATCAGGGCCCGTCCAGCCAGGAGATAGCCTGCGCCTACCGCCACTAGACTTCCAATTCCTCCACCAACAAACAATATGAGCAGCAAGCGATCAAGCATTTCTTTTTCTGTATCCACATTCCTGATGAATTGTACAGTCATCTCTCCATACTCCGTATCGACCTTGGTGGAAAGTGCACGAAACGTTTGCCCGTTTACCGATATTTCTTCAATCTCATCAAATCTTTCAGGGTAAAATTCCGATTCATTAATTTTAATAAAATTGTCTACACTCAGTCTTGGCTCAATGATCGTATCATCCGGTCCCCAAACGATTACGCTTGGCCCCGGACCTAAGAGAAACTCACCTTGCGGACGTCCGCCTGGCCTGCCGCCATTATTGAAATCACTATAATCCAGGTTAAGTGAATCATTGACATCCTTATAGATTTGATTTTCCGTATAGAAATAAATCATTCTGCTTAAAATGGCTATTAAAACAATAAAGACGATAGAATTCAATAGTGTTAGTTGAAGCCGTGTTTTTTGGAACATAATGATCCCCTTATGGTTGTTTTAGCATATAACCAATACCCCGAACGGTTTGAATATCTTTATGGTAATTGAAAGGTTCCAATTTTTTTCTAAGGTGATGGATGAACACTTCAACGATGGCGATCGTCGTATCTGAATCAAACCCCCAAATGCGGTCGAAAATCTGCTCACGGGTCAGTATTTTCCCATTATTTTGAATTAGGTATTCCAGTAATTCAAACTGTTTCAAAGTCATTTTAATGACCTTTCCATCAATCAAAATATCCTTTTCTTTTTCCAACAGTTCAATATTGCGGTATTTCACATGCTGCTCAAGCGTTATAATGCCACTCCTTCGAAGCAGGGCACGAATCCTGGCCTTAAGTTCCGGTGCCTGAAACGGCTTGACTAAATAATCATCGCCACCCATTTCCAATCCTCTGACACGATCCTCAAGTGCATCTTTTGCCGTCAAAAACAAGACACTAGTATCTATTTTTGCTTCCCTGATTTTCCGTACGATTTCAAATCCATCGATTCCCGGAAGCATTACATCCAAAATGATGATATCGTATATACTTTGCTGAGCCATGAATAGCCCATCTTCCCCATTATCCGCTGTATCCACTTCATATTCATCCGTCAGAATCTGTCGGATCGACTCTAATAATGAAACATTATCTTCTACCACCAAAACCTTCATGCAGGGTACCTCCCAACCGCCTCAATTGTGATATATGTTGATTTTATCCTTTTTCATATGCAAAAGAAAGCGGGCTTTTAATCGCCTGCTTTCTTTCAAATTGTATGTTCATTCGTGACGCAGTGCCTGGATTGGATTTAATTTGGATGCCTTATTGGCAGGAAATACTCCAAACATTATCCCGATTAAAATGGAGAATAAGAAGGCAAACAATGTCACCGACCATGAATAACTAATCGATAAACTTGAAAAAACTGAAATCAATTTTGCGATTCCCAATCCAATTCCAACCCCCAACAATCCCCCGAAGCAGCTCAGGACCATCGCTTCAATTAAAAACTGAAGAAGAATCGATTTCCGATTTGCCCCAATTGCTTTTCTAATCCCGATTTCCTTCGTCCTTTCTGATACGGAAACCAACATGATATTCATGATCCCGATTCCGCCAACCAGTAACGAAATACTGGCAATACCGCCAAGCATGAGTGTGAATGTGTCCGATACAGAACTCATTGTATCCATCAGGTCTTCTTGATTGGACACCGAATAGTTATCACTCTGTTCTGGGAATGATGTGGTCATCGCACCTTGTACCTGGTACATCGCCCTATCCATGATATTCTCGTTCTCCGCTTTTAAATATACGGTTCCGATTGTCGTGCTGCCTGTAGCCCTTTCGGCAGTGGTGATCGGTGCAATGATTACATCATCCCCGCTCGATCCCATTGAGGTGCCTACCGATTTCAGGACACCGATCACGCGATAGGAAACACCGCCGATAAGCACGTTCTGGTCCACAGCTTTTTGATTTTCAAAAAGCGTGCTGGCTGTATCCGACCCCAGGACAACGACCTTGGAGCGTAATTCCGTTTCCATATCAGTCAAAAACCGGCCTTGGCTGAGCTCCAGATCCCTAACCGATAAGTAGGATGAAGTTGCACCAGTCATTGAAACCTGTGCCGAAGCTTCTCCGTTTTTAGCATAAACGCGTCCAGTGACCACAGGCGCCACTTCCGATATCCCGTTCAGCTCTTTAAACTGTTCAATTGCATCATCCGTCAGCTCCACGGAGTCGGTATCCGTGACACTTACCGTTATCAGGTTCGTTCCCAAGCTATTGATTTCATCCTGAACGGACTGTGAGGAGCCCTGCCCGATCGAGACCAGAACGATTACGGAGGCAACTCCAATTATGATCCCAAGCATGGTTAAAAATGCTCTGACTTTATTGGTTTTGATACTGCGTATAGCCATCTTCATAGATTCGCTCAGGTTCAATCCAATCACCTCCGTTTTCAAATAGCTGACCATCCTGTATCCGGACGACACGGGTCGCTTCTTTAGCAACTTCCAAGTCATGGGTTATTAGAATGATTGTTTGTCCCTTTTCGTTCAATTCTTTCAGCATCTGCAGCACTTCTTTACTCGTTTTACTATCCAGTGCCCCCGTCGGCTCATCCGCCAATAGAACGGGAGGGTTACCTGCAAGTGCCCTTGCAATCGCAACTCTTTGCTGCTGTCCGCCCGACAGTTGGGTCGGCAGATGATTCTTCCGGTCACCCAGACCTACCATATCAAGGCATGCATTGGCCACTTCTCTTCTTTCCTTCACGCTTGCCCCTCTATAAACCAGGGGAAGTTCGACATTCTCCAACGCTGTCAGTTTTGCCAACAGGTTGAAATTTTGAAAGATAAAGCCTATTTTAATATTACGAATGGCAGCTAGCTCATTATCCTTCATCTTATCCACTTCTTTTCCATCAAGAAGATATTCACCAAAGTCAGGCTTGTCAAGGCAGCCAATCATATTCATGAACGTCGATTTCCCTGACCCGGAAGGACCAATGATCGAAATGAAATCGCCTTTATCGATTGTAAGACAGACATCTTGAAGTGCCCTAACCGTTTCGCCGCCTAATTCATATGATTTAGACATGTTCTTAATTTTTATGATGGGTTTCGCCATTTTACTGACCTCCCTTGCCGTTTGGCATCCCGCCACTCGGCATTCCGCTGCCGCCCTGCATTCGTATTTCGCCTCCTTGGCCTCCCCTCATTCCATCGTCGCCACTGCCAGTCGAGCTTTCATTGATGGTGATAGGCAAGGAAACAAGCTGGCCCTCTTCAAGACCCGAAGTTATTTCAATATACCTATCATTGCTGATCCCAGTCTCAACCGCTGTCTTTGTACTGGCAGTTCCATCAGTTGTACCGGATTGTTGTATATTTACATATTTTTCTTCACCGTCCATCTGGACAGCTTCAATCGGAACATATAAAGCATCTTTTACACTATTCGTCAAAATGCTCACTTCAGTCGACATCCCAATTTTTATATCGCCGGGTTTGTCAATTTTGATAGTGACATCGAATGAAGAAACCCCATTCTCATATGTACCTTCCTTTGCTACACTGGTCACTTCCCCCGTAAACGTTTCATCTTCAAAGGCACTGGCCTTAATTTCAACTGTTTGTCCTTTTTTAACACTTGGAACATCCAATTCATCTACACTGATCGTGGTTTTCAATTTTTTATAATCCGTAACGTGTGCCAACACTTCACTGCTTGATACACGATCCCCTTCTTCTACATCCATTGTTGTAACGGTACCATCGAATGGGGCCGTTATCGGGTCACTTCCATCCGTGAAGGTAATAAGTTCATCACCTTTCTCAACCAATTCATTCTTCTCTACAAGGACTTCATCCACTTCACCCGTTACAGAGGCAGTTATGTCCTCACTATTGATTGCGGCGACCGATCCGGAACCGCTTATTTGAACTTCAAGATCTCCCTTTTCAACTGTAGCGGTCACCGACTTTGCGATGACAGGCTCAGCACTGTCCTTCATGAAAAACCAAGCGCCTCCCCCAATCGCCAACACTAAAACCGTACATATCATTATTAACTTTTTCATCACTTTTCTCCTTTCAGATTTCCTTCGTTGAAACCAGTATCGTGACAGAAGCTTAACTTTTCCTTAATGGCTATGATCTTTCGTTTAGACATCACAATCCCTTGCTTGCACGAAAAAATTAAAACTTTGTCGAACGAAAATTTAATTTACAATATATTCTGAAAATTATATACTGATACTGATATCGGAATTTGGTAATGTAATCCGAATCAATAATGATGAAGGGGGAACCAACTTGGCATCTAACGATTCAATCGCTAAGGAAACCAAGGTAAGCGCTTCCACGGACTACACCAAGATCGTCCAATCAAAATCTTTTCAAGAACTGTTAAGGAAAAAACGCAATTTCATCGTCCCACTATCCATCTTTTTCATGGTCTTTTATTTCACCCTACCCCTACTAACTTCCTATTCTAAAGTTCTTAACTCAATTGCTTTCGGGGCAATCAGCTGGGCCTGGATTTTTGCCTTCGCTCAATTTATCATGACCTGGACATTATGCATCCTCTATTCCAAAAAAGCTGCGACATTTGACCGATTAGTGAAAAAAATCGTTAAAGAAGCGAAAGGATAAAAGGTGAATTCACAATGAATATACTTGCTTTCATATTATTTCTAATCATTGTCGGGCTAACATTGGTCATTACCTATTTTGCTTCACGGCGCACTAAAACGACCGCGGACTTTTATACGGCGGACAGCAGCCTTACCGGCTGGCAGAATGGCTGGGCCATTGCAGGAGATTATATGTCCGCTGCCTCATTTTTGGGGATAGCCGGCATGGTCGCACTCTCTGGATTTGATGGTTTTTTCTATAGCATAGGTTTTCTGGTTGCGTATCTGGTCGTTCTGTATATCGTGGCCGAACCGCTCCGTAACCTTGGCAAGTATACATTGGCGGACATGATCGCTGCCCGTTTCAATGAAAAGAAAGTACGCGGGGTCGCTGCCCTTAACACCATTTCCATCTCAACCTTTTATATGATCGCCCAATTAGTCGGTGCAGGTGCCCTTATAAAACTCTTACTTGGAATTGATTATCTTTACTCCGTCATCATTGTAGGCATTTTAATGACCGTATACGTCGTATTTGGCGGTATGACGGCCACCAGTTGGGTCCAAATCGTTAAAGCCGTTTTATTGATGGCAGGCACATTCATCATCTCCATCATCGTATTGGCGAAATTCGACTTTAGCGTGATCGAGATGTTCAAGCAGATGAAAACAGCCACTCCCTTGGGCGGGGATTTCCTCAACCCCGGTAACAAATTCAAGGATCCCTTGGATACTTTATCCCTTAATTTAGCGCTTGTACTCGGTACAGCAGGACTTCCTCACATTCTCATCCGTTTCTTTACGGTGAAAGACGCCATCACAGCCCGAAAGTCCGTAGTATATGCCACTTGGATCATTGGCATCTTTTATATCATGACCATTTTCCTGGGATTTGGAGCGGCAGCCTTTGTTGGATACGACAAAATCATAGCCGCGAATGCGGCCGGGAATATGGCTGCCCCGCTGCTTGCCGAAGCCATTGGGGGCGACTTCCTGTTCGCCTTTGTCTCTGCAGTTGCTTTCGCTACCATTTTAGCGGTTGTAGCAGGTCTCGTTCTATCGGCAGCATCTGCTTTTGCCCATGACTTCTATGGCCACATCATCCGGAAAGGCCAAGCCACTGACAAGGAACAAGTCGTTGCTGCTCGTTGGGCATCGATCGGAGTATCCATCCTCTCCATCATCCTTGCCTTATTTGCCCAAAACATGAATGTCGCCTTCCTTGTTTCACTTGCCTTTGCCGTCGCTGCCAGTGCCAATCTGCCCATCATTGTCTTCACGGTATTCTGGAAACGTTTTAACACAGCTGGCGCTGTCACGGGCATGTTAGTTGGACTGATCAGTTCTTTATTGCTCGTGTTCCTGAGTCCCAATGTCTGGTCACCGGTGGAGGGAGCGGCAATATTCGTAGGGGAGCCATTATTCCCGCTTGCCAATCCAGGCATCATCTCCATCCCGATTGGTTTTATCGCAGCCATCGCCGGAACACTTCTGTCAAGCAAGAAAGCTGATGCAAAAAAATTCGACGAAATTTTGGTTACGGCCAACACCGGGATGAAAGATCCTATATAAGCTAAATTACTTATTATTTTAAAATATTAAAAAGAGAAAGGAGATCAGGGTTTGTCCTGCTCTCCTTTCTCTTTATTCAGAACATATTCATCAGGAAGATTCCTGTTAACTTTTCAATCTTACCTTCCTTCTATTGTACTTAGTTACTAACTGGTTCATGACTTCTGCAAAGATCAGCCCCATCGCAATGGCACCAGCCAGCATGAAGACCTTGGCGGCCAACTGGACGGCGACATAAAAATCATTTCCGACAAAATGCTTCATCGCATCATACGACAAACCTCCAGGCACGAGCGGGATGATTCCCGATACATTGAAAATCGTGATCGGCGTTTTATACCTTTTAGCAAAATACTGGCTGATAACCGCAACGATAAATGCAGCCGCTAATGTTGCAATGATGCTGTTTATCTCATTTTCAACCAGAAAAAAGTATAAGATCCACCCTAACATCCCTACGAAACCACATTGTAACAATGAATTTTTTGGTACATTGAAGATGACTCCAAAGGCGGCTGAAGCAATGAAACTTGTAATAAGCTGTGCAATCATCATTCTTCCTCCCCTAAAATCATAAGAAAACAAACGCAGCAGATATTCCTGCCCCAATGGCTAAAGCAGTCAAACCTGCATCAACACCCTTGGATAGGCCCGAAACCAAATGTCCTGCAATTAAGTCCCTGGCTGCATTCGTAATTAACAGCCCTGGCACAAGCGGCATCACCGCTCCAATGATTATCGTGTCCAAATGACTTCCGACTCCAATCTGGACAAAGAACATAGCTGCTAGACCTACGACTAAAGAGGCGATGAATTCAGCAAAAAAACGAACTTCCAGTAACCGGTGCAAATAAAACAGGCATGAGAAACCCATTCCTCCAGCTATACAGGACCAGATGAAATCATTCCACTGGCCTTGGAACATGATTAAAAAGCAGCCGCTCGATATAAATGCAGCAAAGACCTGTACCCACATGGGATACCCCATCCCGGCCTTTTCGATTTGTTTTAACTGTAAATAAGCTTCCTCCGGTGTCATTTCCTTGCTGGAAATGCTTCGGGATATACTGTTGACAAGCGTCACCTTATGTAAATCTGTAGACCGTTGGGAAACTCGAATTAATTTTGAAGCCGGGTGCATACCATCCAGCGAAAAAATAATTCCTGTAGGGGTCGAAAAACTATGTGAGTCACCGCATCCAAACGCTGCAGCGATTCTTACCATCGTATCTTCCACCCGCGAAGTTTCCGCTCCGTTCTGAAGCATGATTTTTCCCGCAAGTAAACATACATCTATAATTTCATTGTATGGTAAACGATCATCCATTTTATCCTCTCCATCACTTCCTGCATGAGTTTCCCTCAATAACAGATACGATCATACCAAGTTAAATCCACCTCATAATAGCCCAATTCCCGTGAAAAGGATATAAAAATATTACCCATTTAATTTATCAATTCCATTAACCGGCACTACAGACTTCCTTAGTACCAGTATTCCCCTTATTTCTTGCCGAAACCGTTTAGTTAACAGAAAAATTCATTTATAACCATAATAAAAGGAATGCGGGCACGAACCCTGCATCCCCATTTTCCCATCCTGTACGACTATACTCCCTTTTGAATGAAGCAATCCACGGTTTCATTAAACAAATCACTTTCTTCCATAAATGGACAATGGCAACTATCTTCAAAGACTACTAGTCTGGAATTCGGAATGTTTTCATGCAAATGTTCCCCGGCTGCTACAGGAATGACTTTTTCATGCCTTCCAAAACAGAGAAGTGTCGGAATATTGATTTTTGGCAAGAATTCACGATAGTCCACAATCGATTGGTCAAATAGAATGCTGCTGGCAATGGATTCTGGCATTTTGGTCACTTCCCCAAGCATCCAGCTTGCATCCTCTGCAGATAATTCATTGTTGAACATGGAAGCAAGGAAGCTTTGTAAAAATGGGGCACGATTCGTTTGAATTTCAGTCATGAAGGCAATCAACGTGTCCATATCAAATGCACCGATATTAAAATCGGGCCACTTAAAATCGGAGGCCAATTCATCCACGATCACGGTTGAATCAATATTTCCCTCACCGAATTGCTTAAGGTAATCCCAGACGACAAATGCCCCCATGGACCAGCCTACAAGTATGACATCCTTTAATCCCAGTTTACCTATGAAGGCATGAAGATCTTTTGCATAAACGGAGACCGTATTTCCGTAATGTACATGATTTGACTGGCCATGGCTTCTTAAATCAAGTAAGATCGTTCTATATTTTTCTGAAAAGTACGGAAGCTGCCTTTTAAAGAACCGGCTGCTCATCCACACACCATGGATAAAAATAACCGGTTTTCCCTGGCCCTTTTCTTCATAAAACAACCGAACGCCCTCTTCCACCTCAATAAATGCCATTCTATCCCTCCTTCACTATTTTTTCACAATCCATTCCCTATTATTATTTATTGCATTTCTCCTTTTAACATTCCTCCCTATAAAAAAATATTGTCAAACCTGATTTTAGAGTTGATAATGAAGTATATTTTTATTGATATCTTCATCCTGAAAGGACGGAATTTAAATGAAGAGCTTTATCAAAAACTATCGATCCTCTTTAATATTACTGACTGCCATTATTATCGGTGGGATAGCTGGCGTGGTTTTCGGGGAAAAAACCTCGGTCATACAGCCGCTAGGGGACTTATTTTTAAATCTGATGTTCACGATCATCGTGCCATTGGTATTTTTCAGCATTGCTTCAGCGATTGCCAATATGAGCGGAATGAATCGCCTTGGCAAAATCATGGGCAGTATTGTAATCGTTTTCCTGACAACAGCTGCTTTAGCTGCCGTCATTGGATTTATTGGGACAACCATCGTCAATCCGTTGGAAGGCACAGATACGACAGCCATTAAGGAACTGATGGAAAACAGTTCCCCTGAAGAGACCATCGAAGAAGTTTCTTTCTTCAGTCAGCTGGTCAACACTGTAACCGTTTCCGATTTCCCAGAACTGTTCTCTAGAAGCAATATGCTTCAGCTTATCGTTTTCTCGGTATTAATCGGACTTTCCACTGCACTGGTCGGTGAGAAAGCAAAACCGATTACCGGGTTTTTGACAGCGGGTACAGCTGTCATGATGAAGGTCGTCAAAATCGTCATGTACTATGCTCCGATTGGACTTGGTGCTTATTTTGCGGCGATAATCGGGCAGCTTGGGCCGCAGATTTTAGAAGGCTACGCCCGCACTTTCATTCTTTATCTAGTCTTGGCCTTGATTTATTATTTCGGCTTCTTCACTTTGTATGCCTTTATCGCAGGCGGGAAAGATGGAGTTAAACTATTTTGGAAAAACGCCCTGACACCATCCATTACAGCCATCGCAACTTGTTCTAGTGCCGCATCCATTCCAGTCAATCTGGAATCAGTCAAGAAAATGGGCGTGCCTAAGGACATAGCGGAGACTGTCATCCCACTCGGGGCCAACACTCATAAAGATGGTTCGGTATTCGGCGGGGTATTGAAAATCGTTTTCCTATTCAGCTTATTTGGAAAGGATATGACAAGCATATCAAGCATTTTAAGTATACTTGCTGTTGCCTTTTTGGTTGGGGCCGTTATGGGTGCCATTCCTGGGGGCGGCATGATTGGGGAAATGCTGATTCTTAGTGTATTCGGCTTCCCTGTTGAAGTCCTGCCGATCATTGCCGTTATATCCACGATCATCGATGCTCCTGCTACACTGCTTAACTCAACAGGAAACACGGTTTGTGCCATGCTTGTCACAAGGCTTGTTGAGGGGAAAAACTGGTTAAAACAAGCATTCGTTAAAGAAGCTGTATGATTCTTATGACTGACTGGCTCCTGGTTAAAACAGGAGCCAGTTCATGTTGTAGGCAAAAGGCGTTCTATCTAAATTTTAAACAACTTGATTGGAGCGGGTGTGCGAGACTCCTGCGGGAAAAGCGCGTCAAAGGGAGACCCCGCAGGCGCATGTGCGCCGAGGAGGCTCCCGGACAGCCCGCGGAAAGCGAGTGCCTGAAGTGGAAATCAACTTTCTAATTTTAAACACGCTAAATCTGTATACAACTCGATAAAACAGGAGTCAGTTTTTTCATTTTGACGACTTTCTTTCAAACAGTACTTTAATTGACAAGGGGTTCCTTGCCCTTACATAGAATTAAAGATTGAAGGAGGGAATGGAATGTTAATGAAATGCTTACCTGCCGCAATCCTTATCACGGGACTATTATATATTTTTTTTATACCGGAAGAGCCATTAATCATTAAAATCATGTTCAAGGTCATCCCGATGTTATTGATTTTGCTCTACGCCTGCACAAATGTGGGAAGACGGGATCGTTACCAATCCTTCATTCTTCTTGGTTTATTCTTTTGCATGCTTGGAGATGGGTTGTTAATCTGGTTCGTCATCGGGCTTTCCGCCTTCTTGATCGGCCACCTTTTCTATATCTCGGCATTCTTTAGACTGTGGACCTTTTCATGGCTTCGATTTGCGGCAATTCTTCCGATTAGCATTTACTCCACTTGGATTGGCCGTGAAATTGTACGTTCTTTAATTGAAAAAGGTGAACACGACCTCATCATTCCTGTAATCTGTTATGTAACGGTCATCTCCCTTATGGGCTGGGCGGCATTCATGACCGGAAATGCGGCCGCAATCATCGGCGGGGTCCTGTTCGTAATTTCCGACTCCATTTTATCTTGGAACAAATTCATCGATGATGTTGCCCATTCTGGACCACTGATCATGCTTACCTACTATACAGCCCAGTTTTGCATCGCTAACAGCATTCGAATGAAACCTCCTTTCCATTTATCGAATGGTTTGAAAAGTGACCGGCCAAACCTTTGAATTCCGAATATCCGTTCGTTTCACATGAAACAATTTTTCATTAAAAAAGCATCCTCAGCTCTAATGGAGCTGAGGATGCCCTTTTTCAACCTTTAATTTTCTTAATGAAGACCACTTTTAAATAGCTACCTTCCTTATATTCCCTTATTGTTTTAAAATCAGCCGGTAATGAGAATTGTTCCATGATCTCGTATTTTCCATTCATTTCCTTGAAAGCGACATCAATGAAGCCTTTGAATTTTTTCATGTCAAACGTACTACAATTAGTTGAGGCGATAATGACCCCATTATCCTCCGTAATGGAAATGGTATCCTTCAATAGATTCGTATAGTCTTTCCCGGCACTGAAAGTGAACTTCTTCGATTTGGCAAAGCTGGGCGGGTCGAGGATGACCATTTCAAATTTCAGGGACTTCTTCACTGCATATTTAAAATAATTAAAAACATCCATCACCACGATATTGTGAGCTTCAGGATCTATTCCATTCACACTGAACTGCTCGACCGTCTTTGGTAAACTGCGATTCGCCAGGTCAACACTAGTTGTTTTAACAGCACCCCCTAAAGCGGCAAATACGGAGAATGCCCCAGTATATGAGAACATATTCAACACAGTTTTCCCTTTTGCGTATTCATCCCGGATTTTCCTTCTGACATCGCGTTGATCAAGGAAGACACCGACCATTGCCCCATCATTCAGATAAACAGCGAAATGGACTCCATTCTCCTTTACAAGAAGCGGAAATGCAGGCTGTTCACCCATGACAAAATCGTCTTCATCCACGTACTGCCCCTTTGTATCAAAGCGTTTCTTCTGATAAATCGATTTAACCTCGACCGTTTCCTGCAACGCCTTAATGATGTAGTCTTTAAAGGAATATATTCCTTTGCTATACCAGCTAATGACATAGTGACCATCATAATGATCAATGATTAAACCGCCAATTCCATCACCTTCCCCATTAAACAAGCGGAAAGCTGTAGTCTCCCCATCTTCAAAAAATGACTTTCGGAATTCGCATGCTGCCTGGATTTTCCCGGTAAAGAAGGCTTGATCAATTTTTTCATCTTCTCTATGGGTCAATACCCAGCCATAGCCCTTATTCTGTTTACCGTAATATCCTTTTGCCAGAAAGCGGTTGGCTTCATCCACCAAACGCACCAAGGACCCCTCTTCCTTAAGGTCATTAAGGTTGGCTATCGACTCTTTAACAATCAAGGGAAAACCCTTGCCGATTTTACTCACGAACTTAGCTTTCACTTTTATATCTATTTCTTTTCCCATATATATCATCCTATCTATGCAAATGCTTTCCTCCTCATTTTACCCTAATCCCTTTATAAATAAAAACCAGCCCGGTTCCTTAACCAGGCTGGTTTCCAAGAAAACTTTGATTATGAAACTTCCAAATGAAGATCGCCTGGCTTAACTTTACCCATCATCTTCAATACCTGATGCAATGCAAGTGTGATCAAAGCTGGCAATACCATACCCACTGCCACATAAACCAAGAACGTGTACAACCCCTGACCGGTTATGATGGCAATCGGGGCAATCATTGAACTTAACCCCATGCCTCCAAGCTCATACGGCACTTGAAAATCGAATGCCAGGGTAGCGATAGGCGCACAGATGATTGCCGCCACAAAAGGCGGAACGACATATATTGGTTTCTTGATTAAGTTAGGAAATTGAACTTTTGGCGTAACGACCATCTGTGCAAGGAACCCGCCCATATCATTATCTTTATAAGACATGACAGTGAACCCGACAAACTGAACGGTACATCCGATTAGAGCTGCAGCACTGGAAACGGGATCTAATTGCAGAGCGATCGCCAGTGCAGCGGAAGACGCCGGTGTCATCAATAAAATGCTCCATACCAAGGCTATGACCATTGAACCGATTAAGGGAGAACCCTCGACCGCAGCGGTGGTTTGACTGCTTATCCATGTCAGGAGCGGAGTGGTGACAAGGGCCAGGCCATATCCCGAAACTCCACCGACAAGAACCGCTCCCATTGGAATGGCCATGATGTCCAACTTCGTTTTGCCGATTAGGCGCTTACCTATATATGTTGCAATTACTGCTGCCAAGACAGCACTTAGCGGCTGACCCGTAACAATCGTGAAGGCACCCTCAGCAGTTCTATGAATGGCAGCACCCCCAACAGCACTTGAAGCCATGGCGCTAAAGATAATTAATGAATTTCCACCTAGCTGATATGCGATGCCTGCTCCTAAAGCTGGTGCCATCAAGACCTTTGCGGCCCCGCCTATTGCCAGGAAGACTTCCCAACCTAAATATCCCCCTATGGATTCAAACAATAACCCGATCCCTAATGTAACCAAAACAGCGTTGGCTATCCCTGTCGATGCCTTGTACATTCGATCGCTGATGTATTCTTTCCTGCTCACTATATCTCCACTCCTTATCAATTATCAGAATATTCAATTTCGTAAAATCGAAAAAAAAATAAACATCTTCATTTAAAAAAGCCTATTTAGTATATCGCACCGCTGCCTATAATGTCTGCTCGTATAATAACATGAATTTTCTGATAATGTAAGGTGAATTTTTATTCTAATAAAATAAAAGCGTTTTCAAAAATAAAGGTTTAACACATTCTTATACAAAAAAAACTAAAATTGTATTATTTCAAAATAGATTATCCCTTTTATGGATATGCTGCATGAGGATACTTCGATACATTTGCGACAAAAAAAAGAACCCGATTCAAGGATTCTCTCACTAGCTGGATTTATGACTTTTCTAATAGAGGCGCAACTTATTCCTATTGAAAACCTTCCAATGTTGCAAAAGTGTCCTTCAAAAATTGGTAAAACAATTTCTCCGTTGGCATCAGTTCCCTATCAGTTGGAACGATGACCCCTACAGCCCTGGTAACAGACGGTTCCTCCAGCGGCAATTTAACCGTAAAACGCGGCAAGCTATCAATCAAGGAAATCTCAGGTATCAAGGTTATACCTAACCCTGCCCCCACCAGGCCTTTTATAGCATCAGTATCTTTCCCTTCAAATGCCACTTCCGGTTCAAAGCCATGCAGTTTGCAAGCTTTCATAACGAGATCCCTTAAAACATAGCCCTTTGGAGATAGGACGAACGGATTTCCTTTAAGCTCATTCAAGGATAGTGATTTCTTCAAGGCCAAAGGATGACTTTCTGGTAAAAGGGCAACTAAATTCTCAATAAATAGCGTTTCACCTTTGATTTTCTTTTCATTCGTCGGCAGAGGACCGATCAAGGCCATGTTAATATTACCTTTTATTACCGAATCTATCAGGTACCGATATGAACCTTGTTTCAAAGTGAACTTTGCCTGCGGATAACTTTCCCTGAAGTCGGAAATGACCCTTGGCAATACATAAGAAGCCAAACTGCTGGGAAAGCCAATCCGGATTGTCCCTTTTTCTGGATTCAGGCTTTCAGCCATCTCACGCTTGGCACGATCGATTATATCCATAGCTTGTTCCATATTCGCTAAAAATGTATGTCCTATAGGCGTCAATCTAATCTTTCGGCCTTCCCGGATAAATAGGGGCACACCTAATTCTTCTTCTAAATTGTAGATTTGACGACTGACAGCCGACTGGGCAACATGCAAGTTCACTGCTGCTTCCGTCATATGTTCTCGCTTTGCCACTTCAATGAAATATTCGATTTGCCTTAATTCCACTCTAAGCTCCCTCTTCCATATCAAAACAGCATGTTACTTATCTAATATTCAGATTGTTTGTTTTATTTTTAAATTATATCATGAAAGTATCATATAAAGACTGATATCTTATTCAATTGTATTTTAAGACTATATTACCTTAAGGGAGAGAGAACAATGACCACTTCACAAGAAGTCGAGCATGAGGAATTACAAGTTGCCAGAGAATTCGTAAGTCAAGTATACGCACAAGTAAAGGAGCGTAATCCCCACGAAAGTGAGTTCCATCAAGCCGTAAAGGAGATATTCCTTTCATTGGTCCCCGTTTTTGCAAAACATCCTGAATATATGAAAAGCGGGATATTGGAGAGGCTGGTTGAACCCGAAAGAATGATCACCTTCCGTGTTTCATGGGTTGATGACCTGGGGAATGTTCAAGTCAACCGTGGTTTTCGTGTACAATTCAACAGTGCAATCGGGCCATTCAAAGGCGGTCTTCGATTCCATCCCACTGTCAATTCCAGCATCATTAAGTTTCTTGGTTTCGAGCAAATCTTTAAAAACTCTCTTACTGGCCAGCCGATCGGTGGGGGAAAAGGCGGATCGGACTTCGATCCAAAAGGAAAATCGGACGCAGAAATCATGCGTTTTTGCCAAAGTTTCATGGCAGAACTAGCTCGCTATATCGGCCCTGATACAGATGTACCGGCCGGTGATATCGGAGTCGGTGCAAGGGAGATCGGTTACCTGTTCGGTCAGTATAAAAAGATGCAAGGCAGCTACCATGCCGGTGTTTTAACAGGTAAAGGCATAAGTTACGGCGGAAGCTTGGCCCGTACAGAAGCAACTGGATATGGAACCGTTTACTTTGTCGAAGAAATGCTAAAAGACAATGGATTACAATTCCATGGCAGCACTGTCGTCATTTCCGGATCTGGCAATGTATCCATTTATGCCATTGAAAAAGCTACACAGCTTGGCGCAAAAGTTGTTGCATGCAGCGACTCCACTGGCTACATATACGATGAAAATGGCCTGAACCTTGATACAATTCGACGTCTAAAAGAAGTGGAACGAAAACGTTTGAGCGAGTATGTCGATGCGCACCCGGAAGCTGTATACCATGAAGGAAGCTATGGCATTTGGTCTGTACCATGTGACATCGCACTGCCTTGTGCCACACAAAATGAAATCGATGAAGAAGCAGCAAAATTACTGGTCAAAAACAATGTGAAGGCAGTCGGTGAGGGTGCTAATATGCCTTCAACCCTCGAGGCCATTGATGTATTCCTTAATAACGGCATCCTTTTTGGACCAGCAAAAGCGGCCAATGCAGGCGGCGTAGCCGTGTCTGCACTTGAAATGGCCCAAAACAGTGCCAGAATGCCTTGGACTTTTGAAGATGTCGATGCCAAGCTGCATGAGATCATGAAAAACATTTATAAAAACAGTGTAGAGGCTGCCGAGGCATATGGTGCGCCTGGCAATTTAGTTGTCGGGGCCAATATTGCCGGATTCCTTAAAGTGGCGGATGCGATGCTGACTCAAGGCATACTCTAGCAATCTGTTGAATTAGGAGGCGGTTCCATCAAGGGCCGCCTTACTTTTGTAAAAGAGCGTTTTCACTTTCTTATACCACTCATTCATATCAATTCAAGCTGAATATACACAATCAGATAACATCAATTGGATTAAAAACATATCTTTCCTACGAAAAAAAGAGTGCCGGAAAAGTTCCGGCACTCTTTTGGTTGAAAGACAATCATTCTTTTGTGACCAATTTCAATGGAACGGAAATTGTATCATCCACTTTGTCACCTTTTAAGATTTTTTCAGCCGCATTAACCGCTTCTTCACCGATAAGTGCCGGTTGTTGAGCGATTGTGGCTTTTAGTTCACCGTTTTCAACTGCTTTCAATGCATCATCATTTCCGTCAAAACCAACCACGATGATGTCTTTTCCTGCTGCCTTGATTGCTTCAATGGCTCCCAGTGCCATTTCATCATTATGGGCGAATACCGCTTGGATGTCTTTATTGCCTTGCAGGATATTTTCCATGACGTTAAGCCCTTTTGTCCGGTCGAATTCCGCCGTTTGGCTTGTCAGGACATCTAACTGTTTGTCCGCAATATTGTGGAAACCTTTCCCGCGTTCACGAGTTGCGGATGCTCCGGAGACCCCTTCAAGTTCCACTACTTTCGCTTTTTCGCCAAGCTCTTTAACTAGATATTCTGCAGCCATTTCCCCGCCAGCCACATTGTCGGAAGCGATGAATGTTTCAATGTCACCTTCGTCTGAAGAGCGGTCAATCGTGATAACTGGAATGCCCTCTTCATTTGCTGATTGAACGGCTGAAGATATTGCAGCAGAGTCAGTTGGATTCACAAGAAGGACATCAACCTTTTGAAGGATTAAATCTTCAATTCCGCTAATTTGTTTTGCCGTATCATCTTGGGCGTCAACAACTGTGACTTTCATGCCTTTTTCTTTTGCTTCTTTTTCAATGCCATCTTTTAAGGAAACGAAGAATGGGTTGTTTAAAGTAGAGATGCTGACTCCGACTTTCACGTCTTTCATGGAGTCTTTCTTTTCTTTTTTATCATCATTTAGACCAGAATCCATTGAACAGGCAGCCAAGACCATTAAAGAAAGAACCATGATGATCGATACTATTTTTTTCATTGATTACACCTCTTCTTATGATTTTTTACGGTCAAGTAAGACCGCGATTAATATAACTGCACCTTTCACCACTTGCTGGTAGAAAGAGGATACACCAAGTAAATTCATGCCGTTATTCAAGGTACCGATGATCAGGACACCCACCAGCGTGCCGAACAACCGCCCTTTACCGCCTGAAAGGCTCGTTCCGCCTAGCACCACGGCTGCGATGGCATCCATTTCATAGGATTGGCCTGCCGTCGGCTGTGCCGAATTCAGACGGGATGTTAAAATGGCACCAGCGATTGCCGCCATTGTACCGGCGAGACCATATATGGCCACCTTGACCCGGTCGACTTTAATCCCCGAAATGCGGGAAGCCCTTTCATTTCCTCCTATGGCATATGTTTTGCGGCCAAAGGATGTTTTATGAAGCAGGAACCATAGGATCAAGAATGCGATGACCATCACCACGGCCGGTACTGGCAGTCCCAGGAAGTAACCTCTCCCAAGCATCTGGAACATTTCAGAATCGCCGATTCCAGTAATCGGCTTTCCATCCGTATACACAAGCGTTAATCCCCGGAAAATCGTCATGGTTGCAAGTGTCACGATGAAAGGGGCCATTTTCCCCTTTGAAACGAGAATCCCATTGATTACACCCATTATTGCACCTAGTAGAATCCCTACTAATATAGCTAAAATCGGATCTAATCCTGAGACCATCATACCAGCCATAAGTGCGCTGGATAGAGCTAAAATGGAACCGACGGACAAGTCGATGCCGCCTGTCAATATGATAAAGGTCATTCCAAATGCAATAAGTGCATTGATGGAGGTTTGACGCAATAAATTCAAAATATTATTCGGTTCCATGAATGATGGATTTAAAACGGTTATTACGATAAATAAAAGTACCAGGGCGAGTAACGGACCAAATTTTTGCCAAATCCCGCTTTTCCCTGTAGCCTCAAGTTTCATCCTAGTTCCCTCCTGTCGCCAATGCCATAATTTTTTCTTGCGTCGCTTCCTGCTTTAACAATTCCCCAGCAATCTCACCTTCATGAACCACAAGGATTCTGTCGCTCATTCCAATGATTTCGGGAAGTTCTGACGAAACCATGATGATGGCGATGCCCCGCTCCGTCAATTCATTCATCAATTCGTAAATTTCACGTTTTGCACCAACATCTATGCCCCGGGTCGGTTCATCCATAATTAAAACTTTAGGGGAAGTCCCGATCCACTTGGCTATTACCACCTTCTGTTGATTTCCTCCGGATAGATTGCCGATGACCGTTTCGGCAGAAGATGTCTTCACGTGAAGTCGCTTAATCATCATTTCGGCAAAGTTCATTTCATCTTCCGTTTTTACGATTCCGCTAGGAGCAAAACTCTTGAGATTCGGCAAGCCGATATTTTCCCTTACAGAAAAGTCCAGGATCAATCCCTCTTCTTTACGATTTTCCGTAATGAAAGCCAGGCCGTGCTGAACTGCATCCGTTGGTTTCCGTATGGAAACCTTTTTGCCTTCAATGGTAATTTCACCGCTGTCTATTTGGTCGACACCAAAAAGGGCGCGCATTATTTCTGTTCTGCCTGCTCCCATTAATCCTGCCACACCGACAATCTCACCTTGCCGAACCGAGAAATGGATATCTTCAAAAAGCCCCTTTTTAGTTAAACCTTTTACATCAAGGACTATGTCGCCAGCATTCGCTTCACGATGAGGAAAACGATCCTCCAGCTCCCGCCCGACCATTTTCTGAACGACTTCATCGAAATTTGTATCTGCAATTCTTTTCGTATCGACTGTTTTTCCGTCACGCATTACGGTGATCCTGTCACAAATGGCGAATATTTCTTCCATTCTGTGAGAAATATAAACAAGCGATACTCCCTTTTTGGTAAGTCCCTTCATCACTTCAAAGAGCTTCTCTATTTCTCTATCGGTTAAAGCGGCTGTGGGTTCGTCCATGATGATGACTTCGGCATCCGTCATGAGCGCCTTGGCAATTTCAATCATTTGCTGTTCCCCGACAGAACAGAATCCGGCTTCCTTATCAAAAGGAAGGGAAATATTAAGTGTATTGAAAATCTCGTTTGCACGCGCTTTCATTTGTTTCGTCTTCAGGACACCGAAGGCATTCACCATTTCCCTGCCGATAAAAAGATTCTCCAGCACGGTCATTTCTGGCCAGATATTCAATTCCTGACGGATAAACGCCATTCCCGCCTCTTCCGCTTCCTTTGAATCCTTGAATGAGGTTTCTTTACCGTTAATCTCAATCGTTCCTTGATCTTGTTTATGCAGCCCGGTCAAAATGTTCATCAAGGTTGATTTCCCCGCTCCATTTTCCCCCATTAGTGCATGTACTTCCCCAGCCTCCAAAGAAAAATGAACACCTTCCAATACCTTGTTTTGACCAAATGCTTTATAAATATTGTGCATTTCGATTTGCATGCTCATCATCTCATTTCTTTAAAAGAATACTCCAGACTGCAATATGCAATTTGAATATGGCGTCGTCTCCCCGGTCCGGATTATTGCTTTCGCGTTACTTGTCAGCCTTTTAAACTCCTCATGGGAAACATATTCAATCGACGCTCCGAATTGATGCTCCATGTATTGATGCTGTTCCGGGTTTTTAACCTTCACTTCTGTGGCAGCGATAACTTTTTCAACAACCATATCTTCGTGAACCGCCCGGATGACATCTTGAAATGATGGTGTTCCAGGCGTCAATGCTAAATCTATCTTGCAAACTCCCGGTGGCACCGGCAGCCCGGCATCACCTACGACAATATAATCGGTATGACCAAGGTCAACCAGGACCTTGGCTATTGAACTATTGATGATTCCTTGACGTTTCATGCTTCAAAGCCCCTCTCGACCTCTGACCTTTGCGGCATGCCGCCTTGAGCGCCTAACTTCGTCACGGAAATGGAGGCTGCCCGGTTGGCGAATGACAAACATTCGTCAAAACTTTTTCCTTCTGCAACGGCCACGGCAAAGGCAGCATTGAATGTATCCCCTGCGCCTGTTGTATCCACCGCTTCGACTTCAAAGCTTGGAACAACCTTTTCTTCATGTCCGTCAAAATAACGGACGCCATTTTTTCCTTCGGTAATGAATAATTTATTTGGATACTCAGTCAAGACTTTCGTTCTATCTCTCCCATTGAATAGAATCTCGAATTCATGTTCATTCGGAGTAAGGAATGACGCCTGTTGAATGACAGCCTCACTTAGCTTGCGGGCGGGAGCTGGGTTCAATAGTAATCTCTTTTGAAGCGTGTTGCACATTTCAGCCAGATATTCCACGGTTTCCTCAGGTATTTCCTGCTGAACCATCACGATATCCGATTCCTCTATCACCTTTTTCGCCTTTTGTACATATTCGGGTGTAATGAAATCATTCGCACCTTTAACAACAATAATGCTGTTATCACCTTCCGAAAGGGTAATGTGTGCTGTCCCGGAAGCGGAACCTGTAACCGGTTCCACATACTCCGTATTTACATGATTTTTTTTCAGGTTTTCTAAGATGATCTCTCCATAGACATCATCCCCTACACATCCTACCATTGACACTTCTGCACCAAGACGTGCTGCTGCAACAGCCTGATTGGCTCCCTTTCCTCCAGGGACCGTGATAAATGACTCTCCTAAAACCGTTTCCCCCGCCATTGGCCGCTTAGCCGATGTCACCACTAAATCCATTGAAGAACTTCCCACTACTGCAATTCTAATCATGTCTTCTCCGCCTTCCTTCTCGTTGTTTGTCTCTCCACAAAAGAAACAGGGAGCTTTTTATGTGTTACTTCCATTTTTTCTTGATTGATCTTTTTAATGAGCATTTCCGCCGCTTGTGCCCCCATCTCATAGGCTGGCTGCCGAATTGTCGATAACGGTGGGTGCAATAACGCTGTGAAGGAGATATCATCATAGCCGATCAGTTGTATGTCTTCCGGTATCCGTATTCCCCGTTTTAAAATCTCTTGAAGTGCGGCAGCTGCAACAATATCATTACAAGCAATGATTCCATCCGTCTCCGGATATTGTTCGAACAGCTGCTTCACGCAAGTTTGGCCGCCCTGAAGTGTTAGGGATGAATCCATGACTTGCACGTTCACTTTTGCTTGTTTCAATTCCTCCAGTGATGCCATATACCGTTCATATACAGGCTTTATTTCGACTGGCCCCCTAATGAGGACGATATTCGTACTGCCTCTATCCAGCAATACGCGTGCTGCCAGCTTACCGCCTGTCTTTTGATCGGAATAAACAGCTGGTAATTTCTCTCCCGTACGGTCGAGAAGGACTACTGGAATATCCAGGTTATCGAAATTTTCATTGGCTTCTTCACTAGTGGAAGCAATCATGCCCACTACATTATTTTGCAAAAAAGTGTCAATATATTCTATTTCTTTATCTCTCTTTTCATCACTATTTCCAAAAATTAACCGATATCCAAATTGCTGCAGGTAATCCTCGACACCTCTTGCCATTTCTGGGAAGAAGGGATTCGTAATGTCCGGCAAAATCAAACCAACCAATTTGGATTTACGTTTGTAGAGGGATCTTGCCACTTCATTCGGTTTATAATTTAATTTCTCAACGGCTGCCATGACCGCCTTTTTTGTGTCCTCATGTGCATAACCACTGCCATTCATAACTCTGGAAACCGTTGCCACAGAAACCCCAGCTTCCTTTGCCACATCCCGAATAGTTGCCAATATATCACCCTCAATAATTTTGTGTAACCGTTTACACATAGCTTATCACCAAATTATAGGGACGGCAAGCCCATTGCAAAGATAATTTTTAAGAAATTCGACCCAAAGAGGATAAAATAATCCTTTTGTTATCTGTTATCGCTCTATAATTTTTTCAACAAAATTGATTGGAGCGGGTGTTTGAGACTCCTGCGGGAAAAGCACGTCTAGGGGAGACACCGCAGGCGCAAGCCGAGGAGGCTCCCTGACCGCCCGCGGAAAGCGAGTGCCTGGAGCGAAAATCAACGATTAATTTGTAAAAAGCCAAAAGAAAACTGGCCCAAAAGTCTGAGCCAGTTTAACTTTATAGCGTTTTTGCAGGTAACTTTACATAAAGGGCATTATTCACATGCCCAAACTCAGATGCATGCGGACGATCTTCACCATCGCTATATCCATATTGAAGCATCCGATTTCTATTAAGGCAGAGTTTCGTTAATTTTGGCGCAAAGAAATTGAATGTATCGAAACGATCTTGTAGCATAGGGAATTTTTTCTGGTGTGTAAGGATTGCTTGGACGACGCCTTCCCAAAAAGCATTCTCATCCAAAAGGGACCTCTTCATCAGAAGTGTTGACAAGTATCGGAAATGACAGATGAATAGTCCCGTGAAAATGAATTGAACCAGCCCCTCGGGTTTCTCGCTTCTTAGTACTTTCCTTAAATCATCAGGAAGGCTGCTTAATTCAGGAAGCGGCTGATCACTGACGTTCACATCATCTACAAAATCCTTGATGGCCAAACGGTGAGGCTTGTAATCCTTCAAAACTAAAATGGTATTTTGACCATGCGGCGAGAAGACCAATCCATATTGATAGATAAAATGCAGTAATGGTGATAGGATGACGTCGAATAATTGAGCTGTCCAGGCTTCTGCAGTCAATCCCGATTTTTCAATAAGGCTTTCTACATATGGTTTCCCTTTGCTGTCCACATGTAAAAGGGACGCAAGCGTAATGGGCTTTTCGCCTTCTTCCATATAACTGTATATGCTTTCTCTCCAAATTCCACCCAGCATCTCTAAATATTGATAGGGCACATTCTCTAGTTTGGAATAATACGGGTGATCAACATTTAAACTGGCCACTTCACCAGGAAGCACTACTTTGCATTGTTCTTTCAAGAATGAATCATTTTCATAAATGTTCTTTATATACGTTGTGATTTTTGGGGCTATGACCGTGCGTTCAGCTGGCAATCCACGGTAGACCAGCGTATTTAAAATGCTCATTGGCAGCTTGACGTGGTGTTTATCCTTATTCGATACATTAACGAATGTCCGGATGGATTGTTGCGGCAGATATTTATCAGGACCATTTCCCAAAGCTACGATCAGCCCTTTGGCCAAGTCATCGGTAAAGTTCTGGATGATTACATTCTTCCACTGCCATTCATGGACTGGGAGGTAGTAATAGTTTTCTGCGTTCAGCCCTTTCTCCGTCAATATCTTTGCAAATGATTTTTGGGTTTCCCCATCCAGTTCATTCACCATCAATTGCTTATAGGATAATGTTTCGACTGAATTGAATTCACCCCTCGTTTTATGGATGGCAATCCAAGATAACTGAACTTCCTTCTGGTTTTCTGGAGCGAACTTCAAATAATCATCATAACCGAAACCGATTCTTCCCTTGTTATAAGCAATCCAAGGGTGACCGCTCATTTCCCCTTCAAGTAATGCATAATCCAGTTCGACTAAATCATCTGCATCTCGTTCAGGTTTGGATAGCAATTGGAGATCCGCAAGCAGCGTATGATGGAATTCTTTGATTAAATGTCCTGTTGTTTCTGCAGTCATTCCAATTAATGGCTGGATGTCTAAAATGAATTGAATGGCGTCATGGGCCTGTGTAAAGCCTTCCTTTTCACATACCTGAATCGACTCTGCCTGTACTTCATAGCTGTCAAAAAGACGGGGCGACGCCAAAAATTGATAGGCTTTCCCCTCATTTATCTTTAACTCATATAGGTTTCCCGCTGCCTTTTCGTTCAGAACAGCTGGATGGATCATATCTTCATACATATACTCAGAAATCATCTTGGCCAGCAGGTTTTGGTTTACTATCGACCAATTTTTTTCTGAAACCGCCTGTTCCACTTCATTTATGAACTGCATATAATTCTCCCTTTCCCTTCTCTTAGTAAGCCATGACGGGTGTTTTTACACGGAATGACTGAAATGCACCCTTTGGCTCGGATGGATAAACTTCTTTACCTGCCAATTGATTGATGATAATCGAATTTCGGAATGCTCCCAAGCCTAAATCCGGAGCACCCACACCATGTGTATGTATCTCGCCATTTTGAATGAAAAGGTGATTCGGTGTAGGGATGGCCGTTCCTACCCGATAGTCTTTCGTTATTGCAAGACGCCCTAAATCATCGCGGACTAAATGGTCCTCCATGGTTTCAAGGAATGCCGGAAGGGTTGATTTATAGCCCGTTCCAAAAACGATCGCCTCTGTGTCCACATCAAATTCGCTATCTTCCACCCACTGTCGGCATTTCAATCTCCAGCCATTTTCGGCGGGGGTAACGGCCGCAACTTCCGTCATGGCCCGAAGTTCAATGGAAAGTTTGGCATTTCCAATCGATTTTTCATACATTTTGTCAAAAATTGCTGCAATTGTCGTAGCACTGATCCCTTTATACAATAAATCCTGTTTCGGCAGGATTTCATCCTTCTTTTCCTGTGGCAGCCGATAAAAGAAATCAAGGTAATCCGGAGTGAAGTATTCCAACCCGAGTTTTGAATATTCCATAGGGAAGAATCCCTTTGATCTTGTATACCAGTTTAGCTGGTAGCCATTTTCCTCCTGCTCATTAAGCAGATCCAGAAAGACCTCCGCTGCACTCTGTCCAGAACCAACAACGGTTACGGATTTTTTCTTTAAAACATTTTCTTTATTCCGTAAATAATCGGCCGAATGCAGGATGTTCTCTCCCATATATGGATGAAAGGCCGATGGAACGGTCGGAGCGCTGCCAATTCCCATGACTACATGACGGCTATAATAGACTTCGACCTTTTGTGTTTGTGCATCCCTTACACTGATTTGATAGCAGGGTTCACCTTGATCCCCTATATATTCAACCGCCTCCACCGCTTTTCCAAAACGGCAGCTATCAAGTTGATGGGCAGTCCAGCGGCAATAATCGTTATATTCTTTTCGTGGAATCAAGAATTTTTCAAGAAAGTAGAAATGATAAAGCCGATCATGCTGCTGTAAATAATTCAGGTAACTATATGGGCTTGTCACATCTGCCATGCTGACTAGATCGGCAAAGAAAGGTACCTGCAGAGTTGTCCCTTCCAACAGCATCCCTTCATGCCAATTAAATTCCCGCTTTTTCTCAAAAAAGACGGCATTCAGCTCCGGGGTTTTCTCCAAAAGGGCTGCAAGTCCAAGGTTAAAGGGTCCTATCCCTATCCCTACCAGGTCATAGATAGATTGTTGCTTCTCCATACTTCCACTTCCTCTCGAAGTTCTCCCGTGTACATGACATAAGTAATGCTGTTTTATCTGGGAGCTCAATTTCTTTAATTGGGGTAAACCCGCACTTTTCAAATAAGTAAATCATCTTTGCATTTCTAATATCCGGTTCAGCCATCACTTTTTTTGTTTTCGCAGAAAGCAGTTGGTATTTCACCATTGCACGTAAAAACGGCAAAGCCAGTCCTTTTCCTAGATAATCCGGATCACCTATGAGTAAATGAATGCCTTGATCTCCCTCTTCGGATTCATAAAAACCTTCGATGATATCGCCTTTTACCCAATACGATTCCCAATAGCTCATGGGAATGGAGTCCAGACAGCCTAAATAGAGTGTTTGGTGTGTATCAGCCAATGCCTTCTTTAAATGAACGGCGAATTTTTCTTTTGTGAAATTCAAATTCCAGTAGGGAATCACATGATCTTCATGCATCCATTTATGCAGTGTATCCAAATCCTTCTCAAATTCGACTTTGACAAATGAAAGCTGTTGATTACGGTCCTTCAGCATTTCTTCATAACTATTTTTCATGGACAGCCATAACCCCCTGCGCGAACGGATTATCAATCGTTGTATAAACGGATTGTGTCTCAAGTGAACCGACAAGCTCATCCATATCATGGAATCGTGTCAGTAAATTAGCCTTACACGATAATTCCCGGGCATGAAGCAACTTTGAAACAACTCGATTCACCCCTTCATCTTCGCTTTCCTTGCTGCATATTTCCAATTGTTCCTGAACGAGCTGTAACAGTTTGATCTCTGATGCTAATCCTTCCGTACCAAAATTATTGATTAAGCCTAATAAGTGATTGAAAAAGAAATAGTATTGCAGTCTTTCTTCAGCGACTTCATCAGAACAAATCGTGAAGCTTTTTTCACTTAGTTCAGGCAAGATCTTCAACAGCCTATCCACTTTGGATTCACAATAGTAATACCCTTGATTATCACGATAATAAAAAGTGGCTGGATAACCATCTTGAAGTTGAATGATGGAATTTTGTTGATGGGCTTCCAAAACAATTCCATACTCTTCAAAAAGCCAAAGCATCGGTTTTAATGTCCTTGACAGATAGGTTTTGAACCAATCCTTACTTACTTCTTCGGTACTGCGGTTTTCTTCAGCTGATAATTTGCGGATGATCGCTCCAAGCCTTGATGGTGCACCATAGGCATTATCCTGACATAAGCCGGCAATCAGGCTTGCTTGTTTATCGTTTTCATAAAAAGGGTTTTCCCGGATATCGACATCGAATCCCGATTCTTGCTCGGTTGTTTTGATCGTTAGGTAAGCAGGGTCCTTGATGATTTGGAAGGATGGGTGCCGTTCTTTTAGATCGTCGCCCACTTTAGAATCTATTAATTTAGCAATTTCCACACCACGATCTAATTCTTTTTGCAGATTTGCACGTAAGGAATTCGTGATTTTAACCGGAACGGAAAATTTGTACATATATCTTGATGTGGCACTATATACCGTCCTAAATGAAGAGGTGGCCGTGAATTTTTTCCCAAGCGGTCCAGCATAAACTAGTGACCCTTGCTCGATCAGCCTCTTGACCTCTTCTTTTTCAATGAGCACTTTTGCCTGGAGCGGGTGTGCCGGGATGATGATGAATTTGCTTTCCTTTTGGCAATACGTGCCCCTGAATTCACTGGAAATCTCCAAGTCCCCGGCTAATTCCTGTTTAATGATCTCACTTGCCGAAAGGACTTCACTGGAATCCTGGATGACAATCGAAGGTTCTGCCAGGAAGTAGTGCAGCTGAAACTGCCCTTTTAATTCGGGTGAATAGATCCATTCCTCTTTTTCTGAAATGCCCTGCTTGCTTTTCGGTGTCGGGTGGAACAGGTGCCCGAATAAAAGTGACTGCTCTGCTTCGATGTAGGTGAAATCAGGACTTTGAAGTGCATCAATGTCTTCCGTCCTGGCTTCAACATACCGTTGAATATTTTGGCTGCTTAGGATGACCCGCAGCATCAATTCATCCTCACTATCCGTCCGGCCCTGCTCATTCAATAATTCTTTAGAAACGATCGAGACCATTGTCACGTAATCTAATTCATGTACTTGCTTGGATGCCGTTTGATAGTAAATCGGGAAGTTAAAAATATGACGCCCCGTTTCCGACCAATATTTAAGCGGAACAAGCAATGCAATATCTTGGGACATGAGCTTACTGACCACTAATGAATCCGGAATGGCCCCATCCAAATTCGGCCAGTTTTTCGTTTCTTCTAAACTGTAATTTCCGGTTTCCCGGAAATAACAATTCAGAAAGCTTTGCATTGTCGCCCTTTCAGCTATTTGCTTACCATTCATCTTCATTCCTCCATTATCTTGAACATTTCACCTAATACTCGGATTTCGTCTAAAATTCCCTCTATGTGTTCAAGGCTTGTCATTGGATTCAATAGTGTCATTTTTAAATATACCTGTCCGTCAAAACGCGTTTTTGCTAAAAATGCCCGTCCGCTTTTCAGTAATTCTTGCTGAATCTGTTTATTTAATAGATTTACTAACTGATCACTTTCACCCACGGGATTATAACGGAATACAACCGCATTCAATTCAGGTTCTTTATTTAATACTGTGAATCCTTCCTCCTTATCGATCTTCGCTGCCACTTCACGTGCAAGATGGCAAGTATAGTCGATCATTTCGGCAAAGGTATCCAGTCCAACGACCTTCAATGACATCCAGAGTTTCAATGCGTCGAACCTTCTCGTCGTTTGAACCGATTTATTGACTAAGTGAACCATGCCCTCGGCTTCATCTTCCTGAGGATTCAAGTAATCGGCATGATGCTGGATATATTGAAATGAGTTGCTGTCAGAGACAAGAAAAGCACCACAACTGATGGGTTGATAGAATAATTTGTGAAAATCAACCGTAATCGAGTCGGCCCGTTCAATTCCGCTGATTAACTCTTTGTAATCCTTACTTAAAATCATCGCGCCTCCATATGCGGCGTCCACATGCAGCCATATCCCATTCTTCCTTGCAGCTTCGGACAATTCGTGTAATGGATCGATTGAACCGAAATCCGTTGTTCCACAAGTTGCAACGATGGCAAATGGCAGTAAACCCTGTTCCTCTAGAATCGACATTTGAAGATTTAATTCATCCATGGACAGACGGTGATTTGAATCCGTTTTAATCGTGACTACAGCCTGTTCACCAAGACCCAGCTGTGCCGCTGATTTACGGACCGTAAAGTGGGCAGCCTCGGAGCATAAAATCCGCAATTTTTTCGCCTCGACTGGCAAACCTTGCTGCTGAACATCCACACCCCAGAAACGCTTACAATAAGCGTCCCTCGCCAATAGCAGTCCCATATAATTAGATTGGGTTCCACCGCTAGTGAAAATCCCATCCGCTTGTTCAGGTAACCCCGCCTGGCTGCACAGCCAATCTATTAAACTCTCTTCAACGAAGGTGGCCGCCGAGCTTTGGTCCCATGAATCCATGGATTGATTCAACGTACCTATAATCATTTCGGCAGCCACGGCAGGTATTAATGTCGGGCAATGCAAATGTCCGATACAAGTGGGGCTGTGTACATTGATGCTGTCGTTAATAACAAACTCTGCCAGCTCATCCGCTACCGCTTCCATTGTCTTCCCTTTTAGAGAAGCAAGGGACAGCTCGTTTAATCTTGCTTCGATTTCATACGGTTTTTTCCCAGAGTATGGTGAATCGTTCCCTTTTAAAAAGTCCGTCAGCTTTTTTTCAATGATTTTTAATGACTGGCTGTAGTTATTGAAACCTTCTTCGTTATTCAAGAACAATCGAGAATAAGCAAAATCCGTTCTATTTATCATTTCGATCATTGTTCATTCACCCTCTTGCAACAGCTGCTCGAACAGCTTGTTCAAAAATTGCAGTGGCCCCGCGAAGCTGGGATTCCGTTACGATCAATGGAGGCAAGAACCTCACTACACTTCCATGTCTGCCGCCAACTTCCAGTATCAATCCTCTTTGAAAACATTCCTGTTGAATGGCACTGGCAAGTTGCGAATCAGCAGGATGGCTTCCATTCGCATTTTGCGGTTCTTCAGGATTGATCATTTCCACACCGACCATTAATCCCCGGCCCCTGACATCACCGATCTGCTTAATATCTTTTTGCAAATCTTTAAGAATATCCTTTAAGATTTCTCCCATTTTAGCGGCATGCTCCACAAGATTCGTCTCTTTCATGTATTTTAAAGTAGCTGTTCCTGCTGCCATTGCCATTTGGTTTCCGCGGAACGTACCGATATGTGCACCTGGTGACCATAGGTCAAGCTCTTTGTTATAAATCACCACCGATAATGGAAGACTTCCGCCTATTGCTTTGGATAGTACAAGAACATCCGGAATGATTCCTGCATGTTCAAAGGCAAACATTTTCCCTGTACGGCCGATACCTGATTGAACTTCGTCGATAATTAGCGGAATGCCCTTCTCTTTTGTTATTCTCCTGATTTCCTTAAGCCATGGAATTGGAGCTGGAATGGAGCCTCCCTCGCCTTGTACTGCTTCTAAAATCATTCCTGCAGGCGGCAATAATCCTGATTCGGGATCGTTCAATAGATTTTCGATATACTGGCTGCTGATTTTATGGCTTTCTTCCCCGCCTATTCCAAAGGGACAGCGATACTGATAAGGATACGGCAGGAATTGTACATCTGGGATTAACCCTTGTATTTTTTCCTTTGGCTTTGTATTGCCGCTGATTGACATGGTTGCATGCGTTGCCCCGTGGTAAGCACCTTGGAAGGATAAAATACTTCTATTGCCTGTCGCTGTTTTTACTAGTTTAAGTGCTGCCTCAATGGCGTCTCCGCCAGTAGGACCACAGAATTGAATTTTTGCATTTTTCCTGAATTCCTCAGGCAGGCATTCAAAAATTTCATCGACGAACTGCTCTTTGATCGGCGTCGTAAAGTCCAATGTATGCAAAGGACGCTTGTCCTTAAGAATTTTTTCCATTGCCTCGAGCACTGCCGGATGATTGTGTCCAAGCGCTAATGTTCCAGCCCCCGCCAGAAAATCAATATAACGTTTTCCATCCATGTCTGTTAAGTAAATTCCCTCCGCTTGATCGATCGCCATGGGTAATCTTCTAGGATATGATCGGGCATTTGATTCCCTTGTATTTTGTTGTTCCAGTAGTTGATCATTTTTCGTAAGCATGTTAGTTACCATAGTGAACCTCCATATATTAAATTAATTGAGAATAATTATCATTATCATGGAACTAATTTTACTGATAATGATAATTATTCTCAATGAGTAAATCCACTCATTTTTCTGCTATTAATTTCCAATAAAATTAAGAAAAGGTTAAAACTGGGGCCTATTCTCCACTTAACTATTGAATATAAAAAATGTTGTTAAGGTTTTATTAAGATTCTGTTTATAAGCTGAACGCAGTCAAAAATCATGAAAAAGGAGGAACGGCAATGAACGGTTTAAAGGGAAGGCGGGAACTTAAACATGCAATCACCAAAGCGGATTGTCATTTATTAAGAAAAAATCTGCAAAACTTCATGAGACTTGATCCCCATGGGTGTGATGGGAAATATTTAATTCGAAGTGTTTATTTCGATAACTTTGACAATAAAATCCTGCGGCAAAAAACAGAGGGGTTCTATCACAGGGATAAGTTCAGGGCTAGACTTTATGATCATAATGCCAATTTCATCAATCTAGAAAAAAAGAGTAAGCGGAATAACCTTACCTATAAACAGAAGTGCATGCTTTCTGCCGAGGAATACGAACGGATTCGTTCAGGGGATATAGATTGGATGTCCCAGGATTCAAGGGATATCCTCAGGGACTTATACATTCAAATGACCCTTTTCCAAATCAAGCCGACAACCGTCGTTGACTATGAAAGGGAGGTATTCATCTATGAGTATGGAAATGTGCGGGTCACCTTTGACAGTAACGTGAAAACGAGCTTTCGGGATACGGACTTCCTGAATCCCGAATTGATCGTGGTCGATGCTTTAGACCCAGATTGTGTCATCCTGGAAATAAAGTTTGACGAATTTCTTCCGGATATCATCAAACAATTGTTATCCATCATCGATACTAGAAAAACAGCTTTTTCAAAATACCAACTAAGCAGAAGATACGGCTGATTGCAACAAACATATAAATTTTGGAGGAATAGAAAATGGATACGACGACAACCAGCACCACTTTTAATGATATTTTCAAATCAAGCTTTTTGGACAAGACCGAGAGTTTTTCAATCATTGACTCCCTAATTGGATTACTGTTGGCATGCCATCGGATTGTTCATTTACGTCATTTATAAGAAAACCTTTTCCGGTGTGATGTACTCACATAATTTCAATATATCCCTCATCATCATGACAATGGCCACGGCTTTGATCATCATGGGCATATCGGCAAATATCGTCAACAGCCAGCGGAAAGAAAGCGGATTTCTGAAAACAACTTGAACGTTTTTTAAAGAGGCACTTTTCGTAAAGATTGTTGTTTTTAAAAGAAACTATTTAACGTTGATTGGAGCGCAAGTGCGAGACTCCTGCGGGAGCAGCGGGACAAGTGAGACCCCACAGGCGTTTTCGCCGAGGAGGCTCACCGCCCGCCCCGCGGAAAGCGAGCATCTGGAATCAACCACACCGCTTTACTTGGAATAGCAACAAAGTATGCGAAAACAGCCTTTAATGAAAACGGTAGGCAAACTGCTTTTCTTCGAATTATCTATAGTCTGAGGTATCCCAAAAATATTCGGGATACCTTTTTTATTGAATTGGCGTATGGCTTTTTCCGGGTTATTCCTCCACATTTGATTAATTTTTAGCTGCTAATCAATATAAAATACCCTTATTTGGTATAAAATAGTAAAATAGAGAGGTAAATGAACCTCAATCAAGAGGGTTGTTCACTTGTTTATCAATTGGAATTAGGGGGTAAAGATTTCCATTATTACTTTATCCGATCGTACAGTTTCACTTTTGTTAAAAACGGGTCGGTGTCAGGGGGGAAACGGATGAAAAGAAATCATACGATGATGCAATTTTTTGAGTGGCATCTTGAGGCAGATGGTTCTCATTGGGAGAGATTGAAATTTGCAGCCTCCAAGTTGAAGGATATAGGAATTGACTGCGTTTGGCTTCCGCCAGTAACCAAAGGGCAATCCGTTGGGGATAATGGATATGGAATATACGATGGATACGATTTGGGGGAATTTGACCAAAAAGGAACAGTTCGTACCAAATACGGGACCAAAGATGAATTGTTGCAAGCGATAGCCACCTGTCATAACTACGGACTTTGCGTTTATATCGATTTAGTCATGAACCATAAAGCAGGAGCCGATGGAACCGAAAAATTTGAAGTGATTGAAGTCAATCCAGAAAACCGTATGGAAGATATCTCAGAACCATTTGAAATGGAAGGCTGGACAAAATTCGATTTTCCAGGCCGTAAAAATAAATACTCTGATTTTAAATGGAACCATACTCATTTTAATGGTACAGACTATGATGCCGAAAACGACAAAATGGGTGTATATCGAATCACAGGCGAAAACAAGCACTGGAATCAGCATGTCATCGATGAATTCGGAAACTATGATTATTTAATGTTTGCCAATATCGATTACAGCCTGCCGGAAGTTCGTCAGGAAATGATTAGCTGGGGAAAATGGATGGTTGATACGTTAAAGTGTGATGGTTTTCGTTTGGACGCCGTTAAACATATCGATTATGAATTCATCAATGAATTTCTCCAAGAACTCATTCCTTATACAAAGGAACATTTCTTCATGGTCGGCGAATTTTGGAAGGCGGATGTTAAAGCATGTCAAACTTACTTAGAGCAAACCAATCATGACCTCAACTTGTTCGATGTTTCCCTGCATTATAAATTTCATGAGGCCTCAAACGCAGGAACTGACTTCGACCTCTCAACCATCTTTGATAATACCCTCGTCCAAACCAATCCGGCAGAGGCCGTCACTTTTGTCGACAACCATGACTCCCAGCCCCATGAATCCCTGGAATCTTGGGTAAAGGATTGGTTCAAACCATCGGCATATGCACTTACCTTGCTTAGACTTTGCGGTTATCCATGTGTCTTTTACGGGGACTATTATGGAATCGGCGGGCCTTCTCCGGTGCCAGGGAAAAAGGACATTCTAGATCGCCTCTTATATGCAAGGTATGAAAAAGCATACGGGGAACAGACTGATTACTTTGATGATCCAAATACGATAGGCTGGGTCCGGCACGGAGTTGAAGAGCTAGAAGGCTCGGGGTGCGCCGTCATAATTTCGAATGGAGATCGCAACAGTGAAAAAAGGATGTTCGTCGGTAAACATCGTGCTGGTGAAATCTGGAGTGATTTAACTTGTCATAGAGATGACCACATCACCATTGAAGAAGATGGTTTCGCGACCTTTCCCGTTCATGGGAAAAGCGTATCGGTATGGGCTTTGAATAATCCGCTCTAAAAAGAGATAAGCAAGGAACGGCATGTCCATTTGCGGATATGCTGTTCTTTGCTTATGACAACACCCTTGAAGACTTGGAAATAAGTCTGTATGCCACATAGGGAAAGATAATTTTTCCATTTTGATCAATCATGGTAAGATAAGGGAAAAAGGAGTTGAAGGAAAAGTGAAAAATGAAATCATTGAAAGATTCACTTCTTATGTGAAAGTAGATACCCAATCGAATGAGGAAAATCCCTCATGTCCCTCTACACCCGGACAGTTGACCTTGGCAAATGCATTGGTCAAGGAACTTCAATCGATTGGGATGAAGGAAGTGACAATTGATCAGAACGGATATGTCATGGCAACATTGCCAGCCAATTCAAGTAAGGATGTCCCGACAATCGGTTTCTTGGCACATGTCGATACAGCAACGGATTTCACTGGAAAAGATGTAAAACCGCAAATCATTGACAACTATGATGGCAATGATCTTACTTTACATGAAAAATTGGATGTCATTCTTTCACCTGATGATTTTCCTTCGCTTAAGAACTATAAAGGGCATACCTTGATTACAACGGATGGGACAACCCTGTTGGGAGCAGATAATAAGGCTGGAATTGCCGAAATCATGACTGCCATGGATTATTTGATCCAGCATCCGGAAATCAAGCATGGAAAAATCCGTGTTGCTTTTACTCCCGATGAGGAAATCGGCAGGGGGCCCCATAAGTTTGATGTAGATGCTTTTGATGCTCAATTTGCCTACACCGTGGACGGTGGTCCACTTGGAGAACTTGAATATGAGAGCTTCAATGCAGCATCGGCCAAAATCCTGATCAAAGGGACGAATATTCACCCTGGTACGGCTAAAGGAAAAATGGTCAACTCGGCAAAAATCGCCATGGAATTCCATAATGAACTCCCAGTGGCAGAAGCACCGGAATATACGGAGGGTTACGAAGGATTTTATCATCTGATTTCATTTCACGGTGATGTGGAAGAGACCAAGCTTTCTTATATCATCAGGGATTTCGACCGCCAAAAATTTAATGAACGCAAGGAATATATAACAAAAGTAATCGAAGATTTAAAAGAAAAATATGGGCAAAACCGCATCCAGCTTGAATTAAACGACCAATACTTCAACATGAAGGAAAAAATTGAGCCCGTAAAGGAAATCGTGGATATTGCCCACGAAGCAATGGAGAAACTCGATATAAAACCGAAAATCTCGCCAATACGCGGTGGTACGGACGGTTCTCAATTATCGTATATGGGCCTGCCAACACCCAACATCTTTACGGGCGGGGAGAACTTTCATGGCAAATATGAATTTATTTCCGTCGATAACATGATCCTGGCCACTAAGGTGATCGTTGGCATTGCATCGCTTTTTGAAGAAAAAGCAATGTAGCTTGATACGAAATGCCTTTATTGAAAAACCCCCGACTCCAAGTCTGGGGGTTTTTCATCCAATATTAAACGCGATTCCAGTGACGGTGCTTGGCAATCGCCTCGATAAAGACAGTACCACTATTTTTATCCGTAACAGCTACAATGCCTGAGGCTGGATCATTGGAACCGATGCCTGCCTTCGATAGGATTTCGGCTCCTTCTTTTCCCGCACCAATTGCTTTGAAATGATTGTAGGCTTCATCAACAAAGTAAATTGGTTCCTTGGATGCCTTTAAAGAATTGACGCTCTCCTGCCCTCCTGGCACATATACAGCATCGAAAAGTACCGAATCGGCTGTCAGGAATGTCTGATTCACCTCGGCCTGCTGTCCTTTAGAACTTGTAATCACTCCACGGTTATGACTGATGATTTCAGCCGTTATCCCTGCCGATTTAAATGATTCCAAAACTTGATTGACCTCTGACCCGTTGAAGCCATTTGCAGCCAAGATTGCCACTTTCCTTGTTGCGGCCGTGTTCACCTTCATTTGCTCCTGGCTTAAAGCTGGAGAAGCCAAATCCATTTTGACCTCACTTTTGTTGGCCGGAGGATTCACGCCCACCCCAATAGCGATCGTTTTAGCCAGCTCTACATCCACATTGCTGAACATCTCGACGATTTGCTGCTGAACGTCCTTACTTTTCACTTTTCCCACTTCAAAGTGGAACGCCTGAATAATATGCTCCTTCTCCACTTCCGTCATGCTATTCCAAAATAATTTAGCCTGGCTGTAATGATCCTTGAAGCTTTCACTGCGTTGTCGGACCTTCCTGCCATCGACTTTTTCCTGGTAATGTGCATAGCCGCCTTCCTCTTCCGAAGCAGGTTCGGGAGAGTTGCCTGCAAGGGAATTTTTGTGGTAGCTGACCTGTCCTGGATTTATTGACATTCGGTGCATGCCATCGCGTTGATTATTATGAACGGGGGCAACCGTCCTATTAATCGGAAGCTCATGGAAATTCGGTCCTCCCAATCGGGATAGCTGGGTATCGGTGTATGAGAATAACCGTCCCTGGAGCAGCGGATCATTTGAAAAATCAATACCCGGTACGACATGCCCCGGATGGAACGCTATCTGTTCCGTCTCTGCAAAAAAGTTATCCGTATTTTGATTCAAAACCATTTTTCCGATTATTTTCACCGGAATCTGTTCTTCCGGCCATAGTTTAGTAGGATCAAGGATATCAAAGTCGAATTTGAATTCATCTTCCTCCTTAATCATTTGCACGCCAAATTCAAATTCAGGATAATTTCCGGTGTCTATCGCTTCCCACAGATCTTGGCGGTGAAAATCAGGATTCTTCCCTGCAATTTTCTGTGCCTCATCCCAGACAAGGGATTTAACTCCAAGTACAGGCTTCCAATGGAATTTAACGAAATGGGCCACGCCTTGTTCATTTACAAAACGGAATGTATGGACACCAAACCCTTCCATCATCCGGAAACTCCTCGGTATGGCCCTATCAGAAAGATGCCACATGATCATATGAGCCGTTTCTTCATTGTTGGCGACGAAGTCCCAAAAAGTATCATGGGCAGACGCAGCCTGAGGTATTTCGTTATGAGGCTCCGGTTTAACCGCATGAATTAAATCCGGGAATTTAATGGCATCCTGGATAAAGAATACCGGAATATTATTTCCGACTAAATCATAGTTTCCTTCCTCAGTATAGAACTTTGTAGAAAATCCCCTAACATCACGTACCGAGTCTGCAGATCCACGGGAACCTGCCACCGTTGAGAAGCGAACGAATACGGGTGTCTTGACTGAAGGGTCTTGAAGAAACTTGGCTTTTGTATATTCGGCCATCGGTTCATATACCTGAAAATATCCATGAGCACCAGATCCACGGGCATGGACAATCCGCTCAGGAATACGCTCATGGTCAAAATGGGTCATTTTTTCCCGGAATTGAAAGTCCTCCATCAAAGTCGGACCACGCGTTCCAGCCTTCAAAGAATGCTCATCCTCAGAAATGCGCAAACCTTGGTTAGTCGTCATCTTTTTCCCATTATCGTCCACTCGATATTGATCCAACTGTCGCTGCTTACTTTGCTCATTGATTCTTCCGTTTTCATTTGCTTTTGCCATCCCACTCATTCCCCTCCATGTCTAAGAATTCAGATTAAATCGTGTTGTATGTACTTAATTGATTCGAAAAAATTGCGTTATCCTTCCTCATATACCACTCTATTTTGTCGGATAAACAGAATTCAAAAAAAGAATCTTCACGGTAGGTAGGTCATTGGGGGATAGGTGGAATGCTTCCCGTCCCCAGTTTTGAAACACTTAAGACGGATCATTAACATATAAAAAAGAAGCGGGAGACCGATATTTCGATCTTCCCGCTTCTTTTCATTCAACACCTTTACTTCTTAAAAGCCTCTGAAACCTTCAAAAGTTTGCCTTTTACTTTCGTATTTTTCATCACTTTCAAGACAAGCGGTCCCTTTTCATTCAATATTTCCACATAAGAAACATTGTCCTGGATCGTAATGATCCCAATGTCCTCTGCATTCACTCCATCAATCTTTGCGATGGTTCCGACAAAATCCACAGCCCTGAGTTTCTTTTTCTTGCCGCCATTAAAATACAACTTCATGATTTGTTTATTCAACTGTTCACTTTTATCTTTTTTGATCTTGGGACGAGCTTCCAGTTTCGCTTCGAATTCCAATTTTTTATTGGAGACTTCCTCTTTTGAAGGAACAGTCATTTTAGGGATTTCAAAACCGATATATCCTTGAATCTCAGCAAGGAATTTGTCTTCGTACGGCGTCATAAAAGTAATGGCTTTTCCTTTTTTACCGGCACGGCCCGTTCTTCCAGTTCGATGTACGTAACTTTCCTTTTCCAATGGCAGGTCATAGTTAATCACATGGGTTATATTGTCGATGTCAATTCCACGCGCAGCAACATCTGTCGCAACCAAATAGCGGAATTCACCTCTTCTGAATTCATTCATCACTGCAAGGCGATCTTCCTGAAGCATGCCGCCGTGTATCATATCACACGGATATTCCAGTTCCAGCAGCTGTTCACATACTTGATCTACCCTATCTTTCGTCCGACAGAAAATGATGCAGCTATCGGGGTTTTCCGTGATGGTGACGTCTCTAAGCAGGGAAAACTTATCATCTTCTTTCACTTCAATAAGAGCATGTTCAATTTTCTCCGTCGTTAAGCCCTTTGCTTTGATTTCAATATCCAAAGGATCTTTCATATATTGCTTGCATAGCTTTTTTATACTCTCAGGTAACGTAGCAGAGAACAGCATGGTTACTCTATCTTTCGGAAGCTCTTTAATAATGGCTTCCACTTGTTCAATGAAGCCCATATTCAGCATTTCATCCGCTTCATCAATAACTAAATGAGTTAAGCGTTCCAAGGCGAGTGTCCCTTTCTCGATATGATCCAGAACACGCCCCGGAGTTCCAACGACTACATGGCTTTTTTGTTTCAATTCCGCTTTTTGCTGTGCGAATGGATGTTTTCCATAAACCGCAGTAGCCTTTATCCTTTTAAATCTGCCTATATTCGTAATATCCTCTTTAACCTGTACAGCAAGCTCGCGTGTCGGTGTTAAAATAAGCGCCTGAGGCTTATTCTCCTCCCAATCGACCATTTCGCAGATCGGTATGCCGAATGAAGCGGTCTTGCCGCTTCCCGTTTGGGATTTAACGACTAGATCCCGCTTTTTCAGCGCCACTGGTATCACTTCACGCTGTACTTCGGTTGGACTTTGATATCCCAAGCTTTCTAATGCCCTTATAATTTCATCGCTTAATGTATAATCAGTAAAACTCAATTCATTCATATGACAGCCTCTTTTGTTGTTTAGTATATTGCTTTATTGTTTCCATAATCGTAATTTCCTTATACAAGGTTCTATTATACGCTATATGCATCGATAAACCTTGTACTAACCAAATTTCAATTGCCTTATTTCAATATAATGAAACGTTCGTCTTCATTAAAACAACGGTCATCAGGATATCATGATCTGAGTTAATCAAAATGGACCCTGCTTCTTTCAATATGCTAAAATATGTATGATATAAAAGCCGAAATAGGGTGTAGTTTCTAAACCGATGTCCAAAAGGAGTGCTGATTTATGATAATCGTAACGAATAGAATCAGAGTCAAAAAAGGGATGGGTGCAGTCATGGCCCCAGGATTTACTGCACCAGGTCCACTTGATACTACGGAAGGCTTCGTAAAAGTTGAAGTATTATTAACGCAGAATTTGTCGGACCACGATGAACTGAGCGTTAATATGTACTGGGAAAACCTTGATAACTTTACTGCTTGGAGAAATAGCGATGCATTCAAAGCTGCACATAAACGGCCTGAACCAGGTTCCGGTGAAGCAAAAAAAGAATCTCCAATTCTAGGCAGCGAGCTTACAACGTATGAAGTCGCCTCGGTAAAGGAAATAGCTAAATAATAAAATCACACAAAAAGAGGCCGCAAAATATGCGGCCTCTTTCTGTGTTTTCTCTTAGTGAATTACTGGGCTTCAGCCTTCTTTATTTGCTTGCTTCTAAGCTGGCCGCAAGCTGCATCAATATCCGTTCCATGTTCTTGGCGGATTTTACAATTTACGCCTCTCTTTTTCAGCGTATCATAAAACGCGAGAACGGACTCTTTTTCACTTCTTTGATATTGACTATGCTCATCTACAGGATTATATGGAATCAGGTTGACATAGAGCCGATGTTTTTTGTCCTCAAGAAGAGTGGCGAGTTGCTCGGCTTCTTCTTGATGGTCATTGACATCTTTCAATAGGATATATTCAATCGTAATTCTCCTATTCGTTTTCTCTAAATAATAATCAAGAGATTTCATCAATTTTTCTATCGGGATACCTCGGTTTATTTTCATGATCTGTGTCCTGAGCTCATTATTCGGCGCATGCAATGAGATGGCCAGATTCACCTGTAATTGGGTATCGGTGAATTCATAAATCTTATTGGCAAGACCGCTCGTCGAAACAGTAATGCGCCTGCCCGCTATAGCAAGGCCCTTATGGTCCATGAGCACCTTCAAAAAGTCCAACATATTTTCAAAGTTATCGAACGGTTCGCCAATACCCATTACAACAACATGGCTTACAACATCCTCTTGTTCCAATTTATCCAGATGAAGTTGAACGTTCATGATTTGTTCCACTATTTCCCCGCTGGATAAATCACGGCTTTTGGCCAATAATCCACTGGCACAGAAACTGCAGCCAATATTGCAACCCACTTGGGTGGTGACGCAAACCGAAATTCCGTATTTATGTCTCATCATGACCGTTTCGATAAGATTTCCATCCTGTAATTTAAACAAAAACTTGATCGTACCATCCGCTGATTCTTGCTTGACGTGCTGAGTCAAAGTCTGGATGACAAAGTGCTCTTCAAGTAATTTTATGCACTCTTTATTTACATCCGTCATTTCAGAGAAACTCGTCACACGTGTTCTATAAAGCCACTCCCAGACTTGGGAAGCTCTGAATTTTTTATGGCCATGGTCCGAAAGCCACGCTGTCAATTGTTCGAATGTTAAACCATAAATGGACTCTTTATTCATTCGTTACCCTCTTTTCATTACATTAAGATTTAATATGTTATCCCATTAACCTTACGGGGAATTCCCCCGTAGTCATTTCATTTATGATAAGGTTCATTTCTATTTATCCGAAAAGCCCGATATATTTGCTCCACCAGAACCAGTTTCATTAATTGATGCGGAAAGGTCATTTTCGAGAAGGAAAGGGCATAATCGCTTCTTGATAACACCTCGGTGCCAAGCCCAAGCGATCCGCCGATAATAAAGGCAATTTTGCTCTTTCCATAGGTGGCGAGCTGATCCATATGAGTGGCCAGCTGCTCTGAAGTAAGCTGTTTTCCATTGATTTCAAGCGTTATTACGTAGGTGTCAGGGCTGACTTTCGCCAGGATTCGTTCACCCTCCTTTTGCTTTACAATGTCCATGTCCGCTGCACTCAGGTTCTCCGGGGCTTTTTCATCCGGTACTTCGACAAGTTCTATATTAGCATAGGCGCTTAACCTTTTAGTATATTCAGCAATTCCTTGCTTTAAGTATTTTTCCTTTAGCTTGCCAACAGTAATAATCGTTATTTTCATATATATCCTCTAGCTTTCATTATGTTTTTACTATCAATTGTTGGATTTGCCTACCTATTATCATACCTTACAGTGCCCTATAAGCAAAACAAGCATATCCTTTCCAATTTTTAATGCATTTTAAAATAAGGCTGTTTTCGCATACTTTGTTGCTATTTACCAAGTAAAGCAGTGTGGTTGATTTCCCCTCCAGATGCTCGCTTTCCACGGGGCGGGCGGTGAGCCTCCTCGGTGTAAACGCCTGTGGGGTCTCACCTGTCCCGCTGCTCCCGCAGGAGTCTCGCACTTGCGCTCCAATCAACCTGAAATCGTTTCGTTTTAAAAACAACAATCTTTACGAAAAGAGCCTAAAATAAAAACCGCTGCCCCTGAAAGCGGCAACGGTAACTTTCATTATTTTTTAATGTGTATTGAAGAAATTAGAGTCGACTTAGTTAAATCCGATGCAGAATTATGTTGATTATTCGTACAATCAAAAGCACGAATCTAAACCATTTCACACGCCGCTTCATTCTTCGGAAAATGTTAAGAACATGTTAAGAACAGGTTACGAACATGTTATCCACAAAAGTTATCCACATATCCACAAAATCTATCCACATCTTGTATGGGAATATTAGTTCCCTACTAGATATATTGCCACGTTTCGACAATATTCACAGGTTGTTGATAACTGATTTTCTTCGGGAACCAGCGTTAAAACAGGATAGGTTTCACATTCGTATACCACTTCATCCAGCGCCATATCCACGTGTTCCTGACAGCAATATAATTTCATCTTTCATATCTCCTTTCCCACTCATTATTCCCAGTACTTCCATTCCAATTATCCACAAATTACATGAGATTATTAATTTAAGTATATATCCACAGGTAATCGTAACAAAAAATAAGAAAATCGCAAGGAAATAGAAAGGACAGGAGGCATTTTTCCCCCTGTCCTTTTGTGCTTTTAGATTTCGCTGCTTGAAAGTTTGACTTCCGCAGTTTCTTTCTTTCCGTCACGGTAATAAATGATTTTGACTTTATCACCGATTTTCTTTTCGTTGTAAAGGTATTTTCGTAATTCCACAACGTCATGAATTTTTTCATTATCCATTCCAACAATGACGTCAAATTCCTTCAATCCGGCTTTGGATGCTGGAGAGTTGCTTTGAACGCCTGTTATTGCAACGCCAGATGTAACTTTCCTTGGTAACTTTAATGTATTTTGTTGATGGTATTGGGAAATCTCTTCTACAGATGCCAAGTTCACACCCAAGTAGGCACGTTTCACTTCACCAAATTCCTCTATATCATTAATAATCGGTATAACTGAATCAATCGGAATGGAAAGACCGATTCCTTCCACTGCATTTTCCGCAATCTTCATCGAATTTATTCCGATGACCTGCCCTGACATATTTACGAGTGCCCCCCCGCTGTTACCTGGGTTAATCGCCGCATCGGTCTGGATGACCTCCGCATTCCAGTCCACTTGTCCGTCCTCATTGATATCCACCTCTATCGTACGCTCCAAACCGGAGATGATCCCTTGTGTGATCGATCCAGAGAATTGGAGGCCTAATGGATTGCCAATGGCAATTACGGGCTCACCAGGTTTCAATTTGCTGGATTTCCCGAATTCAGCAATGGTTTTGATTTTATCACCATTCACGACAATGACAGCTAAATCTGTCCATGGGTCACTACCTTGTAGTTCAGCTGGTAATTTAGTGCCATCACTTAATGTAACTTCCAGTTCATTGGCGCCTTCAATGACGTGATTATTCGTGACGATATAGGCTTTGCCCCCATCTTTTTTGTAGACGACTCCAGAACCAGTGCCAGCTTCTGCCGAACTGTCCTCGGCGTTGCTCCCTTGACCCCAGAAGTTCGTTTCCTGAATGTTAGTGATCCCGACTACTGCGTCGCTGGCCTTATCAACAGCATTTGTGACAGCACTTGTTACATCAAGAGTAAGGTTTTGCTGGGACTGCTCCGCAGGCTCATTCTCTGTTGATTTCTCCGTTGTAATTTCGTTATCATCGTTATTTAACAGCCCGCTTCCCGGTAAAATAAGTAAGGCCCCGATGATGACGCCCCCCAAGCCTGCTAGAAAATAGCCCGTATAGCCTTTTTTCCGTTTATTTTGGTTCTCATCATTCTGATCATAATAACCCAAGACCGCCCCATCCTCTCATTTTAGGAATGTATTATAGCAATTCTATTGTTTGGTATCCTCTCTCAATTATACTCAATTACCGAATTTTTTCTAAAAAAATGAATGCTTTTATTTAAGGGAATAAAGCCGTTTTCCTTTTACCTATACAGTTCTAACCAAACGATACCCCTTTTAATCCGATTCGTAACTTACGAATCGGAATTTTTAAAAATAAAAAAGGAATGAACAAGGTATCCCTCATCCATTCCTTTTATTTATAACGTAACAAGCTCCGTTGGTCTTTTCGGGTCAGTATCATATAAGGAAAATTGTTCGCCAACGATGATCCCCTTTGTCTTTAACGTCTGTTCCACCGACATTCTTGCTAGATCCTTCATATTGTTATCAAGGCTTAAGTGGGCCAAGTAAATCCGCTTGGTCTTATCACCTGCCACTTCACTCATTGCAAGGGCAGCGTCTTCATTACAAACATGTCCGACATCACTTAAAATCCGGCGCTTGATGCTCCACGGATATTTTCCCATCCTCAGCATGGACACATCATGGTTACTTTCAAATACATAAGCATCGGCATTCGAGATGATTCCTTTCATCCGGTCACTTACGTACCCTGTATCGGTAATGACCACAAGTTTCTTATCCTCATGATGAAAGACGTAAAACATCGGCTCTGCCGCATCATGTGAAACGCCAAAAGATTCTATATCAAGACTGCCGAACGTTTTGACCTGTTCCATTTCAAATGTGAATTTTTGTTCGGTTGAAATTTCACCGATTGATCGATCCATGGCATTCCATGTTTTTGCATTCGCATATATCGGGAGTTTATGTTTTCTGGCAACCACGCCAAGACCTTTAATATGGTCGCTGTGTTCATGGGTAACGAGGATACCGGATAACTTCGACATATCACGGCCTATATCCTGAAACAATGCTTCCAGGGCTTTACCGCTTAAGCCGGCATCGACAAGGAATGATTGATCCTCCGTTTCCACGAAAAAGGCATTTCCTGTACTCCCGCTTGCGAGAACACTAAAATGCATTGTCATCTTTACTCACTCCAGTATTTTTTCTTCTGTATTCAATTCAATGACCTCTCCATCAAAAGCATTCACGAAGAGATCCGTTTCGTCATCAATGACCACCCACCATGTTGGCACAAGTAAATGTGACACAGATGTCGTCTGAAGCGAATTATAAAAGCCCAGTTTTACATTCGTGACTTTGCTTTTGGGATCAATATCACCATTCTGATACAATTGTCCAATAGCAGTTAATGCAGATACCAATTCTTTAGGTTTATTGAATTTTTCGATGCCCTCTAAATACATCTGTTCATAGGAAACGATTTCACCCTTCTTGTTCAGATATAAAGTGACCTTCCCTTTACTATTATTATAAAACATCTTTTTATCTGCCACTTGATAGCAGATGATGGTCTGGTTGATTTCATCATAGCTCCAAAAATGATACTCACTTCCATTTAAAATATACTCCTTCAGGAATATATCAAGGTCTGCAGCATGAACTTCCGCTTTCATGCCAACCGGTGTTTTAAATGTACCCACAAGCTTCTTATCATCGATGATTTTTGCTTTTTGGTTTTTCAGGTGCTCAATATCCTTCTTCTCGAAAGTCTTGCTTTGGGCAATCAGGAATTGATCCTTCAACTTTTGTTTCGGAAGTGGGGTTTCTATTGAAATCTCATCTTCTTTCAACAGTTCCTCCGTTGAGGACTCCGTGAAGCTTTCATATTGGGAGTCATTAATCTTTTCCAGGAATTGATAAAGAAGAAAAATATTCAAAATGAAGAAAACCATGATGAAAATCGACTTTGTATTATTCCAATCCACTTTGATCGCCTCCCGAATCTTCTTCAAAAGGCACAATAAACCATTTATCGCCGATACGATAATACCAAGTGGGATCGAGTGTAACCAGTGTTACAAGTTTGGAATCGAGGGATTTATTCAGTTTATAGCCAATCGAGATGTCCTCCACGCTTTTGAAATCGATATTATCCATCGATTTCAGCTTATTCAATACTTCTCTACCGCTTGGTAAAATTACTACCGCTCCTTCTGACGGGAGGACTGAGTCAAGTGAAAAGTATGGGCGGTCATAGCTATAAATTTCTTCTTTCCCCCAAATTTGCTCGATTTCTGTCATCCCAGATTCATTGAAGGCCGGATAACCATTTACGAATAAGCGGAATACCACTCGTTGTTCATTCTCCGACATATAGGCAAAGCGGTAATTGTTATCTTCCCAACCGTCATGATCATTGATGAAATCAATGCTTTTTTGCAAAAGGTCACTGGAACTGCCAAATAGCTTGCTCTTTTGTGCCGGATTGATATAAGAAATAAGGTAATGATCTTTATTGACCGTCATAAGTCTTGTTCCATCCGTGTATTCCTCACCGACCGAAACGGGTTCCTGGCGTACGAACTTCGGAAAAATAAATAACGCATTTTTCAAGTTCCCAATATCCAAGTAATCAATATAATACTCAAGTTTGTTGATCTCCACTGGCTTTTCCGGAACGAACAGCGTCCTTTTGCTGTTTATGGTTTCGGCCGTGTATTCAGGGTGCTTATCGTATGAACCACTATAAAATGAATCCATGAAATTCCTTAGTTTTTTAGTGTCGACCATCCCTTGATAAATCTTCTCTTGCTCGTAGGAAACAAAATAAACGGCAGATTCCTTACCACGGATATCCTTTTGTTTAATGATGATTCGATCGAATGAAAATCCAGGCACTTCCTTATCCGTTATATTCAATACCGTTTTATAAAGGGCGATGGGTATATCATCGGTAAATTCTATTTCAATCGACCCATCTTCATGGACAAAATCGTCAAATTTCCTTTGCAGCCTTTTTACGGATACCTCTTTTATGCCGCTGAAACGCCATTGCGAAAATTCTTTTTCCATTTCATTTATTTCCACCGGATTGGAAGTCTGGAAATGCTGCCCATTGCCATGGAAAAGGATACTGACTGGTTTAATGACATCACTGACAATCTGGACATCGCTTTTAATCCTTATAAATTCCGACGATTGTTCAAATGGATCATATTCAGGCTCGTACGTCCAAATGCTCCATGTCAAAAAAATGCTTGTCCCAACCAAAATAGTCAGTATGATACTTTTTGCACGTTCAAAATTCATGACCAATCATCCTCTTCTTCCTGTTCGTAAGGAAGTGTAAAGAACACGGTAGTTCCTTTTCCATCCACACTTTCCGCCCATATTTTCCCGCCATGCGCCACGACCATCTCTTTTGCAATGGCTAAACCAAGCCCTGTCCCGCCTAAGTTACGGGCCCTTGCTTTATCCACACGGTAGAAGCGGTCAAATATTTTATCAATGACGTTTTTCGGGATACCCACTCCTTGATCTGTAATGCTCACAATGATAAAGCCATCAGATGCCCTGACGCGGAAAGTCACTTGACCCCCTTCAGGTGAGTACTTTAAGGAGTTGGAGATTACATTATAGAGAACCTGGGTGATTTTATCTTCATCAATATCCACAAAATAAGCTTCCTTCGGCAAATCACGTTTAAACGTGATGTCATCATTTTTCGACATTTCAAAACGATCGATGATGTGGTCATAGAATTTATTGAAATTCACCCAGCCCGTTTTAAGCCTGTAATCTTTACTGTCCATTTTCGAAAGCTGTAACAGATCATTAACAAGCCTGATCATTCGCTCCGTTTCATTTTGGGTAACGCTTAAAAAGGATGGAGCGATTTCCTCGTCCTTCCATGCACCTTCAGCCAATGCTTCCAGGTAACTTCTCATCGTCGTTAACGGTGTTCGCAGTTCATGTGATACATTGGCAACAAACTCCCTGCGTTCGCTCTCGATTTTTTCCTGCTCTGTTATATCATGCAAAACAGTAATCAAACCATTGACGAAACCCGTTTCCTTTTGAATGACCGAAAAGTTCCCCCTCAAAATGTAAGGCCGGTTTTTTTTGCTGTAATCAAGGATAATGGACTCTCGTTCTTCCAGTAAATCCTCAAATTTATATTCTTCTTCAAGACCCAAAACCTCAATGATCGGTTGGTTCATGACGGTTTCACTCGAGACATCCAATAATCGTGCCGCCGGTTCATTGATCAAGTTCACCCGACCGCGCCTGTCCGTTGAAATTACACCATCGGTCATATTGGCAAGGACAGATGAAAGCTTACGCCGCTCTCCTTCTGTGCTTGATTGCGATTCTTGAAGCTTTTTGGTCAAATTATTGAAAGTGACGGCAAGCTGGCCAATTTCATCATCGCCATACACCCTAACTTTTCTGGAGAAATTTCCTTTCGCCATCACCAGGGCCTGTTTTCTCATATCGGACATCGGCCTTGTGATCGTTCGTGCGAGCAGGATCCCCAAGATGGCCGTAATGACTAGGGCGATGGCCGTCCCCGTCATGAAGATACTATTGATTTCATCCATCTGCTCAAAGACATTTTCCATCTCTGCTATTACATAGACGGCGCCAATGACCTCCCCATTTGCTTCAATGGGTGTTGAAAGGACCCAAAGCCGCCTGCCTGTTTTCTTGTCCCGAAATATATCACTATCTTCTTTTCCATAAATGAGCGTATTCTTAATAAGGACCTCCGTTGTCTTCTTCCCTACAATATCCTGGTTACTTGAGGCTGAAGTCCCGATCACGCGTCTGCTGCGGGTGTCGATGACACGCACTTCCGAAATATCATTCGATGAATTATCCCGGTCTTTCAATATCGTATCAATCGCTTCTTCGAGGGTTGGATCTTCCTCTCCCCTCTCTTTTTCCATTTCTTCACCAATACTGTAGGTAAGCAGGTTAACGTGACCTTTTATTGATTTCGTAAAGTTCCCGACAAGATTTTCTTCCAATTCCCCAACAAAATATACCCCGATTATTTGCATGGCTACGAAAATGAGCAATACATAAATCAGAACAAATTTAAAATGAATTGAGCGAAAAAAACCAACCTTTTTCATAGAGACTACTCCTGTTCAGGGTTACGCAGGTAATAACCGACCCCTCTTCTAGTTACAATCCAGCCAGGATGGCTTGGATTGTCTTCAATCTTCTCACGAAGACGTCTGACCGTTACATCGACCGTACGCACATCACCAAAATAATCATAGCCCCACACGGTTTGTAATAAGTGCTCCCTTGTCATGACCTGACCGATGTGCTTCGCTAAGTAATGAAGCAACTCAAATTCGCGATGCGTTAATTCAATCGTATCGCCCCGCTTGGATACCACATAGGCATCCGGATGGATAGTGAGCGTTCCTATCGTAATTTCCTTCGGTTCATTCTCTTGATCGGGAACCGGAACAGCTTGCTGACGTCTTAGGTTCGCCTTAACGCGGGCAATTATTTCCCGGGTACTGAATGGCTTTGTCACATAGTCGTCTGCACCAAGCTCCAATCCTAAGACCTTATCAATCTCTGAATCCTTTGCCGTTAACATGATGATCGGCGTTTCATACTTCTTCCTTACTTCCCTGCAAACTTCCATCCCATCGCGCTGCGGCAGCATGATATCAAGTAAAATCAAATCGGGTTGCCGTTCTTCTACCATTTTGAGGGCTTCATTGCCATCATAAGCACAAAAAACTTCATAGCCTTCCTTTTTTAGATTGAATTGTAATATATCAGCAATTGGCTTTTCGTCATCCACTACCAGAATCTTTTTATCCATGTACTTATCTCCTTTTTAATAACTGAACTGAATCTATTAAAAACCGTGTCCTTATCCGGGACCTTATTCACTTTTCCTTCTGCTTGCACCAAGCTGGCAACCTAGTTCAGCAAACTTACATATATATACCCAATAAAAGGGGCTGAACACCGGAATGAAAGCAAATTGTCTCTATTCTACTTTATCATTTTATAGGCATTAAATCACCTTTTTCCTATTATTCTCATCTATGTATGAAGCAAAGAAGTCTTCGAATATTTTTCGAAGACTTCCATCGATTACTGGCTTATATAGTTTAGCGGATTAACGAGAGACCCGTTTTTATATATTTCAAAATGGAGGTGGACACCGGTCGAGTTACCCGTTGAACCCATCATGCCAATCTTCATGCCTTTTTCAATCTTTTGTCCTGCTTGTACATCTATTGAATCCAAATGGGCATACACGGTCTTATACCCGTTATTATGATTGATCGTTATCTTATTTCCATATCCTCCGGAGTTTCCGGCAGTTTCGATTATCCCATGATCTGCTGCCGTTATCGTCCTGGTTGCTGGCCGGGCAATATCTATACCTTTGTGCAGTTTCCCCCAGCGCTGGCCCTGCTTACTGGAAATATAGCCCCCATCTGCAGGCCATGAATATGTACCGCTGCCTTGTGAAGGAATGACCTTGGTGCCTTTTCTGGTGATTTCTGTTTTGGCTTTTTCCGTGACTTCCTTTTTTACGATCGTTTCACTGATTTTCTTTCCGTTTGTTTCGGATACATTATAGGTGAACGCAAGAATCCCCTCATTCCCGATTTGTTCAGTGATGAGCTCGCCCTTTGGAAGTTCGTCATCCTCCTTCACTTTCTTTTCAAATGGAATTCTCTCTTCCTTAAATACTTCTCTTTCTACCATTACGTTCACATAGGGGATACGTTGGGTCACATAGAGACGCTCGCCCTCTTTAATACCTTTGTTCTCATCCTGTCCCGGATTTAGCTCCAGCAGGCGATCCAGGTCCATATCATGCTTAGTGGCAATGGCTTCAAGATCCTCATCTTCCTTTGCCTCATAGATCATCGTTCCTTCCTTTCCTTCTTCTATCATGGAAAGGGTTTTATCGACGCTCTTGATTTCGTCTGGATATACCATTGTCTCTTTAAACGTGACGGGAAGTGAAAACTCGATGTCCAGAATTCTACTTCCTGGCTCTTTTAACGAATCCGCATCTTTTTCACTTTCCTTTTTACCTGATTCATATTCAGCGTATTCCTCTTCATTCACATATAATAAAGTGATTTTCTCCAGAACGTCCTCGGCATCTTCCTTTGACGCAACATAAGCGACCGCCTGATTATCTATGTCGATTTCATACGCCTCTGCCTTCACATTCAACTGATCTTGAATTCCCTTGACAGCCTGATCCTCTTTTACCTCTTCATCGAATACCTCTTCAGGTACAAAAGTCAGCTGTGCCTCCTTATCGAATGTAAAGTCCGGATAATCTTCCTGTGCTTCTTCTACCTTATCGGCTACGATCTTTTCGATTTCCGTTTCATCCGTCACACTTCCGACGAATTCGTCGTTAAGATAAACATGCTGTATGGTTGCAGTTTCCGATATCCCGGCAGCAGTTGCCCGATTTCCTGCAAGCATTAAAATGACGGAAACCATCAACAGGATGGTCCCCTTGCCTTTTGAGCTAAACATATATTGTCCTCCTTAACGGCTCAGTCACCAATTAAGAAACTAATTAGTTTTATTTCGAGATTTATTAGTCCAATTTAAATATCCACATGCTTATGACTGATTTCTAATGATTTTTATCACTCATAACTCTACCATATTAAGAAAAAAAACAAGAAACAGACTTCATAATGTAATGGAACTGTATAAATGGTGACAACATGTACCAATAAATAGAGGAATGGGGCACGTTCAATAAACTGCAGAAAAAGGAGTGGACCTAGGCCCAGCATGGTTAAAAGCGAGTTATATGCCGAATTGGCCGAAATTGGTATGTTACAAATCGTTAACAATCTATTAACAAGATTTCATTCAAAATACATCTGGACTCAAAACAAAAAAACGCCCTAAAGGAAAGGCGTTTATAAAAGGATGGCTCAGGACGGAATCGAACCGCCGACACAAGGATTTTCAGTCCTTTGCTCTACCGACTGAGCTACTGAGCCAAATATTCTATTTTTAAAAAAAATAAAATGGCGGTCCCGACGGGAATCGAACCCGCGATCTCCTGCGTGACAGGCAGGCATGTTAACCGCTACACCACGGGACCAGTAAAGCATTTATATAAAGAAGTGACCCATACGGGATTCGAACCCGTGTTACCGCCGTGAAAGGGCGGTGTCTTAACCGCTTGACCAATGGGCCGGAAAAAATGGTGAGCCATGAAGGATTCGAACCTTCGACCCTCTGATTAAAAGTCAGATGCTCTACCAACTGAGCTAATGGCTCGTACTAATGAAATGTTTCTTTTCGGGATGTTAACTTAACATCCGTATCTTGTTAATGGCTTGTTCTATTGTGACGACGCTTTTGATAATATCATGGTTTATATAGTTTAGGCAATAGTTTTTTGAAATAAAATTATTTTTTTCTTATTTTTTTCATTTTCCAACAGTTTAATCCATTCATTCAGTATCCCGGACCTCCTGAATGTGACATATAATGCATTAATAACGAAAGAAGAGCCGGCAAAAAAGCCAGCTCCCTTTTCAAGAATTACGCTAGACGCCAAGGGCTTCTCACGACATTAGTTTGGTTACGGTCAGGACCGACAGAGAAAGTGGTCAAAGGAATGCCTACCAATTGAGATACGCGCTCTACATAGTGGCGAGCGTTCTCTGGAAGCTCATCCAATGATTTGCAACCTGTGATGTCTTCTGACCAGCCTGGTAGCTCTTCATAGACTGGTTTACATTCGCCAATCGCTTTCAAAGTCGCTGGTACCTCATGAATGATCTCGCCTTTATAGTCATAAGCCACACAAATTTTGACCGTATCAAGACCTGATAATACGTCTATCGAGTTCAATGATAGATCGGTAATCCCGCTGACACGGCGAGCATGGCGAACGACAACAGCGTCGAACCAGCCTACACGGCGCGGTCTGCCTGTAGTTGTACCATATTCACGGCCGATTTCCCGGATTTGGTTGCCGACTTCATCATGCAATTCTGTCGGGAAAGGACCATCGCCCACACGGCTTGTATATGCTTTACATACTCCAACCACATGGTTGATTTTCGTAGGACCTACACCAGAACCGATCGTAACTCCGCCTGCAACTGGGTTAGATGAAGTGACGAATGGGTATGTTCCTTGATCGATATCAAGCATGACACCTTGTGCCCCTTCGAATAATACCCGTTTCCCTTCATCAAGTGCATCATTCAATACAACGGATGTATCACAAACATATTTCTGCACTTGTTGTCCGTACTCATAGTATTCTTCCAAGATATCTTCGATTTTGAAACCTTCCGTTTCATAGAAACGTTCAAACATACGATTTTTTTCGACAAGATTTTGAGACAATTTTTCCTCGAAAATTTCACGGTCCAAAAGGTCTGCCATGCGGATCCCGTTACGAGCAGCTTTGTCCATATATGCAGGGCCGATTCCCTTTTTAGTCGTTCCAATTTTGTTGGCGCCTTTACGGTCTTCTTCGACTTCATCCAATTTGATATGGTAAGGAAGAATGACATGTGCACGGTTCGAGATACGAAGATTATCCGTACTCACACCATGGCTATGTAAATAAGCAAGCTCCTCTACAAGAGCTTTTGGATCAACCACCATACCATTTCCAATGACACAAATCTTATCACTATAAAAAATCCCTGACGGAATTAAATGCAGTTTATAGGTAACGCCGTTAAATTTTATTGTATGCCCTGCATTATTCCCACCTTGATAACGAGCGATGGCTTCCGCATTCTGGGATAGAAAATCTGTTATTTTACCTTTACCTTCGTCTCCCCATTGTGTACCGACTACTACAACTGATGACATCTGAATAAAGCACCTCCAAAGGTTCACGTAATACCGATCATTTTAACCGGTTCTTATCAAACAAACCTATTTTATCAATAATCCAAACTGGAAGTCAATACAAAATCCGAACAATACACTTTTCAATAAATACTTCGTTCGTAAATATGAGAAAATTCTTTCCGGTTTTACATTGGGTTTTGGATTGTCAATCATTATTGTACCCTTTGATTTCTTTTTCTATTATCATAAGGCCTTTTCTTTTTCCAAAAACAGAGAAAGCCCGCCATTGCAAAAATGGCAGGCAGTTCCCTATGCGCCTGGAGACATCGAATCATCATCGAAGCGGCGTTCGAGGTTAACGAATTTATTATATTCTTTTACGAATGCAAGCGAAACCGTGCCTACTGGACCATTACGCTGTTTCGCTATAATGATTTCGATGATATTTTTATTCTCGGATTCTTTATCATAATAATCATCACGGTATAAGAATGCGACGATATCGGCATCTTGCTCGATACTCCCGGATTCCCTGATATCAGACATCATCGGGCGCTTATCCTGACGCTGCTCCACTCCCCGCGATAGCTGTGAAAGGGCGATGACGGGCACTTTAAGTTCACGAGCGAGCGCTTTGAGTGAACGTGAAATCTCGGATACCTCTTGCTGACGGTTGTCGCCTGAACGTCCATCGCCTTGAATTAACTGCAGGTAATCGATCAATATCATGCCAAGGCCATGTTCCTGCTTCAAACGACGGCATTTTGAACGGATTTCACCAATCCTCACACCTGGTGTATCATCGATATAAATGCCGGCATTCGACAAGCTCCCCATCGCCATCGTCAGTTTACGCCAATCCTCATCAGTTAAGGAACCTGTACGTAAATTCTGGGCGTTGATATTCCCTTCAGCACAGAGCATACGCATAACGAGCTGCTCTGCACCCATTTCAAGACTGAAAATCGCTACATTCTCTTCCGTTTTGGTCGCAACGTTTTGAGCGATATTCAATGCAAAAGCGGTTTTACCAACCGAAGGACGGGCACCCACTATGATGAGGTCATTACGTTGGAACCCTGCTGTCATTCGATCCAGTTCAGCAAACCCTGTCGGTATTCCCGTGACATCCCCTGTACGGGTAGTCAAAACTTCTATGTTATCGTACGTCGAAACCAATACATCCTTAATATTTTGAAAAGACCCGGAATTCTTGCGCTGGGCCACTTCCATGATCGTTTTTTCTGCTTCCCCGAGCAGCTCCTCGACCTCGTCCTCGCGACTGTAGCCTTCCTGAGCGATATTGGTCGCTGTCCTGATCAAACGACGCAGCAATGACTTCTCCTCGACGATGCGGACATAATATTCAATATTGGCCGCGGTAGGCACCGATCCGGCCAATTCACTTAAATAAGAAACGCCGCCAACTTCTTCAAGGTTTTTTGTCGCAGCCAATTCCTCTGTCACCGTAATTAAATCGACAGCTTTTCCTTCGTCATTCAATTTAAGCATCACATTAAAGATTTTTTGATGAGAGCTTCTGTAAAAATCCTCCGGAATCAAAACTTCCGATGTAACGGTCAATGAAGAGGGCTCAAGAAAAATGGCTCCTAGCACTGCCTGTTCGGCTTCTATATTTTGAGGGGGAATCCTATCCTGAAATTGTTCTATCATATCTTAAAACCTCCCATTCTAAGAGGATACCTTTTATATGTTTCTAGTAAAAAAGAAAAAAGTGAAAGGACAACGTGCCCAATCACATTTTTCATCTATCTCTATTTTATCAATTTTTCACAGATATGAAACAGCTAAAATTAGTTAATTTCTTTCACATGCACAGTCAGTGTCGCAGTGACTTCAGGATGAAGCTTGACTGGAAGCTTTGTATGCCCTAAAGTGCGGATGCCTTCGGCAAGCTCCATTTTACGTTTATCAACCTTGATACCGTGTTTTTTCTGAAGCTCCGATGCAATTTGCTTAGTCGTGATGGAACCGAATAAACGCCCGCCCTCACCGGCTTTGGCAGATAGTTCAACCGTTAATTTCTCCAGCTGCACTTTCAATTCTTCAGCATGCTGCCGTTCTTCTGCCGCAAGTGATTCTTCTTTATTTTTCTGGGCTTCCAAAGTTTTTACATTTGAATTATTTGCTTCAACGGCCAATCCTTGTTTTAGCAGGAAATTATGGGCATAACCATCTGCAACATTTTTAACTTCCCCTTTTTTCCCTTTACCTTTTACGTCTTTCAGAAATATTACTTTCATTCTTTTTGTCCCCCTTCTAAATATTCATCAATAGCTACTTTCAATCGACTTTCGGCTTCATCAATGGAGCAAACCTGTTGAGTGGCGGCATTTGTTAAATGTCCGCCTCCATTCAACATTTCCATGATCACCTGTACATTGATATCACCAAGAGAACGCGCACTTATGCCAACTGTATCATCAGATCGCTTAGCCATTACGAAAGAAGCCGCAACGCCATCCATGGTCAATAGGGTGTCCGCAGCTTGAGCGATGAGCACCTGATTATGAACTTGATCGGTTTTTGCAGAGGCAATGGCAATTCCCTTTTTATAAAAGATGACTTCCTCAATGAGCTTCGAACGTTTGATATAGGTGTCCACGTCTTCTTTTAAGAATTTCTGGACAAGTACCGTATCGGCTCCATGCGCCCTTAGATAAGAGGCTGCATCGAAAGTGCGTGAACCTGTTCTTAAGGTGAAGCTTTTCGTATCGACGATGATACCTGCAAGAAGCGCCGTCGACTCCAGCATATCAATCTTTGAGCGTTTCGGTTGATATTCAAGCAGTTCAGTTACAAGTTCTGCTGTTGAAGATGCATATGGCTCCATATAGACGAGCAATGAATTCTTGATGAACTCCTCACCGCGGCGATGATGGTCGATGACTACAACCTTATCGATCCTATTCAATAACCGTTCTTCAATCACCATGGAAGGTTTATGTGTATCGACCACAACCAGCAAGGTCTCATCCGTAATCATTTCAAATGCATCATCAGGTGTTATGAACCGGGAATACAGCTCTTCTTTATTTTTGATCTCTTCCATTAAACGAAGGACACTGTTATCGAGCTGCTGGGTGTCGATGACAATATAGCCTTCACGTTCATTCATCTGGGCAACTTTCAAGATGCCAATCGCTGAACCGATTGCGTCCATATCCGGGTTTTTATGGCCCATGACAATGACTTTATCGCTATCAAGGACTATATCCTTCAATGCATGGGAAATGACACGTGCACGGACTCTCGTGCGTTTTTCCATCGGATTGGTTTTACCGCCATAGAATTTCACTTTTCCATTCGCTTGCTTTATCGCCACTTGGTCACCGCCCCGTCCTAGGGCGAGATCTAAGCTGGACTGGGCAAGCGAACCTAATTCCGGTAAGGATGACACGGCAGAGCCAACCCCGATGCTCAGAGTCAATGGTACATTTTGCTTGGCCGTCGTTTCCCTGATTTCATCCAAAATCGAAAATTTGCCCTTCTCAAGCTGATGAAGGATATGCTCATTGAAGACAGCGATGAATCGTTCCGAGGAAACCCGTTTAAAGAAAACGCCATTATCCCTTGCCCATTTATCAAGAAGTGAGGTGACCAAGCTATTAATGCTGCTTTTACGCTGATCATCCATACCCTGTGTCAAATCATCATAATTATCAAGAAGAATGATCGCAATTGCCGTCCGCTCATCTTCATATAATTTCTCAATTTCCACTTGCTCCGTTACATCAAAAAAGTAAAGAAGCCTTTCATCACGCTTATGGACCACCTTGAATTTCCGATCGTGGAGCGTAAGCGTCTCTGTCTCGATCTCTTGCTTGATCAACGGCACTATCGAGTCCGCAACATCGTATAGCGATCTTCCTGCCAAGGAATCTTCACTAAAACAAGAAGCCAGGAATGGATTGGTCCATTCAATGTAATAATCCTCATTAAAGAGCATGATCCCAATCGGCATTTCCAATAACGCTTCCTCGCCCACCTTCTTTAAACGATAGGATAAAGTCGTTATATACTCTTCTGTCTTTCGTTGCTTTTTTTCTACCATTCTTAATGTTAAATAAAATAAACCAGCAAGAATCAATAGTCCAACAAGTGCAATAACCCAATTATAATAAGCCAGTACGCCCAAAAGTAAAACGACTGCGGCCAGCACCCCATACAATGGGGACTTAATCGAGTATTCTTTCAAATAAGATGGCATAGTTTCAGCTCCTAAAAGCATCTGTTTTACAAAAAAAATCTTCTATTCCTTTTTCTTGATTGTCTCCCTAAAAGGAAAGCCTAAATCTATTATACCTAAAAATCGAACGGCCGTCGTAATAATCGGAATCGGCAGCAGCAAAGAAAAAACCACGATTAAAACAGGGATGGCCTTAGCCCATGACTTAACATGAGCGATATAGAATATCAGGGAATATCCTTGTAATAAAATGAAGAACTGCAGTATGAAAAATAGGTTCGTTATGGCCATATATACAAAACTGTTCTTGTCCGTATTCACAAAAAGAGCAAGAAGCATCGTAATTAAATAATACCATAAAAGGCTTTTCGGGAGTCGCAGATCTCGAAAATGGGGCCATTTTAACGCCTTATCACTGAATCTCTTCACAATGGGATGCGCCGCAAAGAAAATCAATAAAACCATGATGACGGACATCAAGACGAACAAACTTGGCATCAGAGTGTTCATCATATCGAGTGATTCATACAACCGCTTTTTGACTTGTTCCGTCGGTGCCTGTCCAAAGGAATCCATTATGCCGATAGTATTTTCGAGCGACCCCTCAGCCATGTTCATCGATTCTTCTATGTAATTAACATCCGTTATCAATACTGAAGCTGCATATATTAATAAAATGCCTCCCAGGAAGACAAGGACTGCGCTTATGAACATAGGTGCCATCGGTTTGTCCTTTTTCAAAAAATGGCCGATCGCGATTCCCGTTGCCCCCATGAGCAAGGTCAGCGGAACAGACAATATCGTCCCGATGAGGATCGACAATAACGAGGCTACAAATAAGTAACCAAGGCTCCACGATAGCTTTTGCTTGATTGTGACAAGTATGAATGGAATGGGTAAAAAGAAAGTAGTGAAAATACCCAATAGTGGGACTTGAATGGTGATGAACAATAAAATGCAATATAATGCCAGAAGGGCTCCGCCCTCGGCAATCCGTCTCCCGCTATTCATCTTTATTTCACCCCCTGTTATTATTGATGTCTTATCTCCATCTTTATATTGTATCCGTTACGGCCAGGATATTTCAAACATCACACTCTTTTTTAGGATATGATTATTTTTTCTGAGGAAAACGTCCGGATGACTTCCTTTTGAAATAAAAAAACCGCAATTCAGCGGTTTTCAGGCATAAGTGACAACTTATAAAAAAGGCACATTAAGGATAACTCCTCAATGTGCCGATTTATTATTCACCAGATACATATGGTAGTAATGCCATAGTACGTGAGCGTTTAATAGCAATCGTTAATTTACGTTGATATTTAGCGCTTGTACCAGTTACACGACGTGGTAAAATTTTACCGCGTTCTGAGACGAATTTTTTAAGAAGATCTACATCTTTGTAATCAATTTTAGTGATTCCGTTAGATGTGAAATAACAAACCTTTTTACGCTTACCGCGTCCTTTACGTCCACCCATTGCCATGATACATTTCCCTCCCTGCTTTTTGAATTTTCATTTTAAACGGCTGTTTAAAACGGAAGATCGTCATCTGAAATGTCGATTGTCTTACCGTCATTTGCAAACGGATCATCATCTACACGAGTGTAGTTGTTATTGCTCCGTTGATTCTGATTAGGATTTTGTCCATACGAATTGTTGTCATTTCCGTTATTATTGCCATAACTTCTTTGACCTCCACCGTAAGAACCGCCTTCATTTCTTTCACCCGCTGAACTGCTTCGTGGTTCAAGGAATTGAACGCTCTCAGCCAGAATCTCCGTCACATATACGCGTTTGCCGTCTTGTCCTTCATAATTACGTGTTTGGACACGTCCATCCACGCCAGCTAAACTACCCTTTTTCAAGAAGTTAGCTACATTTTCTGCCGGTTTACGCCAAACTACACAGTTAATGAAATCCGCTTCACGTTCACCCTGCTGATTCGTAAAACCACGGTTCACAGCTAAAGTAAAGGTAGCTACGGGAACTCCATTAGGTGTATATCGTAATTCAGGATCTTTAGTTAAGCGTCCTACCAAAACTACGCGATTCATCATCAGAATCAACCCCTAGGTTTCAAGCTTGTTTCATATGAAACAAGATTAGAATTTATATTAAATATCGAATTATACTTCTTCTTTAGTAGCCATGTGGCGAATAATGTCTTCACTGATTTTAGCAAGACGATCGAATTCTTGAATCGCAGCACTTTCAGCGTTAACTTTAAGAAGCATGTAGTAACCATCACGGAAATCATTGATTTCATATGCAAGACGGCGTTTACCCCATTCTTTTGCTTCTACTTCCGCACCATTATCAGAAAGGATTGTGTTGAAACGTTCAACTAAAGCTTTTTTAGCTTCTTCCTCAATGTTTGGACGGATGATATACATAATTTCGTATTTTCTCATCACTGTCACCTCCTTTTGGTCTAAGCGGCCCAATTGGGCAAGGAGCAATTATTTATAATTACTCACAAGAAAAAATTATAGCATAGTTAAAGAAGCTTTGCAACGAACGGTTCGACTTATTACAATTAATTGTAATCCGAGTGACCGTTGATTTCCACTTCAGGCACTCGCTTTCCGCGGGCGGTCCGGGAGCCTCCTCGGCGCCATTGCTCCTGCGGGGTCTCCCTTGGACCTGCTTTTCTAAGCAGGAGTCTCTTACCTTCCGTTCCAATCAACTCCTTTTGTCGACAAACTGAAAGACCCTACTTATGAATGGTAGGGTCTTTGAATCTTAAACGTTAAAACGGAAATGGATAACATCGCCATCGTTAACGATGTATTCTTTTCCTTCCAAACGAACTTTACCTGCTTCTTTTGCAGCACCATGACTGCCCGCTTCAAGTAAATCGGTATAAGAAACCGTTTCGGCACGGATGAAACCACGTTCGAAGTCCGTGTGAATGACGCCGGCACATTGAGGGGCTTTCATTCCTTTGCGGAATGTCCAAGCACGCACTTCCTGTACACCAGCTGTAAAGTATGTTGCCAATCCAAGCAGATTATAAGAAGCACGGATCAACTGATCAAGACCTGACTCCTCGATGCCTAGTTCAGATAGGAACATTTCCTTTTCTTCACCTTCAAGCTCGGCAATCTCTTCTTCAATCTTGGCACAAATCACGATCACTTCGGCATTTTCCTTAGCAGCATATTCACGAACTTGCTGTACATATTCATTATCGTCAGCATTCGCCACTTCATCTTCGCTCACGTTCGCCACGTAAAGCGTCGGCTTCGCTGTGAGTAAATGCATGCCCTTCACGATTTTTTGCTGTTCTTCAGTAAACTCGACGGTACGTGCAGGCTTTTCATCTTCCAATGCTTCTTTTAAAGCTACAAGGATTTCATGTTCTGCCACAGCGGCTTTATCTTTTTGCTTGGCCATTTTTCCGACACGGTCGATGCGTTTGACAACAGACTCCAAATCGGCAAGGATCAATTCAAGGTTGATGACTTCGATATCATCGATTGGATTTACTTTTCCGGAGACATGGGTAATGTTATCGTCTGCAAAACAACGGACGACTTGACAAATTGCATCCACTTGACGGATATGGGAAAGGAATTTATTACCCAATCCTTCTCCTTTACTTGCTCCTTTTACAATCCCGGCGATATCCGTGAATTCAAATGCTGTCGGAACCGTCTTTTTCGGTTTTACCAATTCAGTCAATTTTTGCAGACGGTGATCCGGCACTTCCACGATTCCGACATTTGGGTCGATCGTACAGAAAGGATAGTTGGCAGATTCCGCACCTGCCTGAGTAATTGCATTAAATAAAGTGGATTTACCTACGTTAGGCAAACCGACTATACCAGCTGTTAAAGCCATTTATATTTCACTCCTTCAAGATGATTCGTACATATGGGAAAAGAACTGATCTTCTATAAAGACCCTCCAATTACCTAAACCTTTCCCAATTATAGATTTCGCTTCCTAAAAAGACAAGTAAATCATGAGAAACGCAGGACTACTTTCACTCAAAAAAAAAGCATGATCACTCCTCATGCTTTTGCAGAACTTTTTTCATTTTCTTCGAGAATTCACGTCGAGGCAGCATCACGCTATGGCCGCACCCTTCACATTTTATCCGGATATCCATACCGATCCGTATAATTCTCCACTTATTCACTCCACAGGGATGCGGTTTCTTCATTTCCACAATATCCTTAAGTGCAAATTCCTTTTCTTCCATAATCATGAGCCCCCTAATTCCTATGACTCGCTGCCATTGTACGTAGATTTAATCCCTGTTGAATCAAGCGCAGCACTTATTTCAATTCTTAATATCCTACTGATTTCAAGGTGATGCATCGGCTTTGTTTCCGCTTTAATCCTAAAGACGATTTCCTCAGGACTAATTTTTTCAATTCCCAAAAATTCAGGTGCCTTGATCAAGGCCTCGTATTTGCCTTCCATACTGTTTAACAGGTCGATCAGCACCTTCTCAGCACGCTCGACCGATCCATCGTTAGGTATGGTCACGTCAACAACAGCCATACTATTTAAAATGGAATAATTCGTGACCTGGACGATGCTGCCGTTGGGTATGAAGTGCAATTCACCTGCACCGCTTTTAATTTTCGTTGTACGAAGCCCGATTTCAATGACTTCCCCTTCAAAATTATTGATTTTAATATAATCCCCAACTGAGAAATGATCTTCAAATATAACGAAAAATCCTGTAATTATATCCTTGACCAAACTTTGAGCACCAAACCCAACTGCCAAACCGAGAACACCGGCACCAGCGAGTAACGGCATTACCTGAAGTCCAAAAATTTCCAGAATCATCATCAAAGCAATGAAATTGATGACATAGGTAATGATATTTTCGAGCAATTTAATGAGTGTCGCTTCCCTGCGCTCCGATACCCGAAGGGGACTCCTTAAACGTGCTTTGAAAAATTTATTCAGAATAGTCTTTCCTATTCTAATAATAATACGCGATAACAACAGAACTAGGAAGATTTTAATAATCCCCTCGCCCAACAGCAGCCATAGCTTTTCATCCAATATCTCTTTTGTAACGTTATCATAAATGCGATCCATATTTTCCTCCTGCCCAATGCAATTAACTGCAAATCTTTTATATTGTCTATATGATTTTTTCCCATATAAACGTATTTCTCTACCCTTCATGCGTTGAGATAACCATGGGTAGAGAGATTTTCTCTATTTTATCAATAAATAATGGTTTCTGTACAAAAAAAATTTGGGTATATAGGTAAAAGAATTAGAAGTTTTTTAAAAAATATTCAAGTAATTATTTACTAGAAAGTATAAATGAAAGCAATTGGTAGAGGATAACGTCGATTCATATCCCCATCACCTGTTTGCATGTTCTACAAAAAATTCCCTCATCCATGATGTTAAATACCGTATATTTTCCCCTTTTTATCCGTATACTGTAATACCAAATAAAGTAAAGGAGTTGAGCCGATGAATCTGAATTCTAGTCTATTTAATAATAATAAAAATAGATTGAGTCGCATCCTGCATGAAGATACGGATGCATCCAAACAAATTTCCCAGGAATTAATCAACCTCCTACCTACCGGAAAGCTACAACCAATCGTCATCGTCTGCATAGGCACGGACCGTTCCACAGGCGATTCACTCGGACCACTTGTCGGCACTCTGCTTAGTGAGAAAGCTGAAAACGGTTCTTCTTCATTCCATGTTTATGGTACTCTGGATGACCCTATACATGCGATGAATTTACAGGAAAAATTAAATGAAATCAAAAAGATGCATGCCAATCCCTTTATCGTCGGAATCGATGCTTGCTTAGGGAAAATGAAAAGTGTCGGCATCGTTCAAATCGGCCAGGGACCAGTGAAGCCAGGGGCTGGGGTCAATAAAGATCTTCCGTCCGTCGGAAATGCCCATATTACAGGAATCGTGAATGTAAGTGGCTTCATGGAGTTCATGGTCTTGCAGAACACGCGTCTCAATCTTGTGCTAAAAATGGCCAAAACCATTGCCGAGGGGATTTATGAAGCACAAAATCATTATCCAATAAAACCTTCCATCACTCCTTTCACATGGTCATTCAAGCAGGAAAAAACCCTTTGATCGGTTTTTGCTCATCATAAAAAAGGAAGGAGGGGTCCATCCCCTTCCTTCTTTTTTATACATAATACATGAAAGTTACCAAAATGGCGGTGATCATTATGCCCGGAAGCAGATTTGCCACCCTTATTTTGGTCAGGCCGATAATATTCAAACCAATCGCCAAAATCATGACTCCCCCAGTTGCCGTCATTTCCAATATGAAGGAATCCATTAAAGCAGTTGGAATCATCGTATTGATCTGCCTTGAAAAAATCGCTATGAATCCCTCATAAAGAATGACCGGAAATGCTGAAAAAAGTACACCTATGCCAAGCGTACTGGCGAGGACCAATGCTGTAAAGCCATCAATGATCGCTTTTGTTATCAAAACATCATGATCATTCCGGATACCGCTATCCAGGGCACCGATGATGGCCATCGCCCCAATGCCAAATATGAGTGTAGCCGTTACAAATCCCTGAGATATCGAAATTCCTTCCTTCGCTTTCATCCTGCGTTCAAGCCAATTGCCTAATGAATTTAACCTGGCCTCAAGATTCATCCATTCACCCAGGACAGCCCCTCCGACAATACTTAAAATGACAACAAGGAAATTATCGCTTTTAAAGCCCATCTGCAAACCTAAGACCATGACGGCCAAACCGATACCGCTCATGACCGTTTCTTTTATCTTTTCAGGTATATGTTGTAAAAACCTTCCTAAAATCGAACCGATTAAAATGCAGGCACCATTCACCAAAGCCCCTAATAATACCATCTCATCCACCTAATTTTCTGCATATGTCGTCACGATCTTTTCATAAGGTGATCTAAGAGGAAATGTTCTCTTGATCGATCAAGTTCAAAATTCTCTCTAAATCCTCTTTTGAAAAGAATTCTATTTCTATTTTTCCTTTTTTCTTGCTTTGTTTTATCGTTACGCTCGTTCCTAGTCTTTCACGCAAACTTGTCTCCCGTTGCTTTATGAAGATATCTTTTTTTTCCTGTTTCTTATGTTTAGTTTCACGTGAAACGGTATCATTCAATTGATGTATATATTGCTCTAGCTGCCTGACATTCATTCCTTCTTTGAGGATTTTATCCGCTACGGGCTTAAGCATCTCTTTTTTCTTTAAACCTAGCAATGCCCGGCCATGCCCCATGGAAATTTCCCCTTCGGAGATATATCTCCTAATCTCTTCAGGCAAAGATAGCAATCTAACATGGTTTGCTATATGGGGTCGGCTTTTACCCAGCCGATTGGCCAATTGCTCTTGGGTGAATTCCAATTTTTCAAGAAGCGTTTGATAAGCGACAGCCTCCTCGATCGGATTCAAGTCTTCCCGTTGCAGGTTTTCCAAAATCGCCAGTTCCATCATCTGCTGTTCGCTCAATTTCCTCACAACGACCGGAACTGTCTTTAAACCAGCTTCCTTGGCAGCACGGTAACGCCTTTCCCCAGCCACGATTTCATATCCCTTAATGCTTTCCCGGGCAATAATCGGCTGTAATATCCCATGTTCCATGATGGATTGCTTTAATTCCTCTATAGCTTCAAGCCGAAAACTCTTTCGGGGCTGATAAGGATTTGGCCTTAATTCCCTTAATTTGATTTCTCGCACGATTTCATCTTTACTGATCTCCCCATTGTTGAAAAGTGCGTTAAGTCCTTTGCCAAGTCCTTTAGCCATTTGATACCACTTCCTTTGCCAGTTCTAGATAGACCTCCGCCCCTCGTGACTTTGGATCATATATAATTATCGGTTCTCCATGGCTCGGCGCTTCACTCAATCGGACATTGCGGGGAATGATGGTTTGATAGACTTTATCCTGAAAGTATTTTTTGACTTCTTCTATGACCTGGAGACCTAGATTCGTTCTTGCATCCAACATCGTCAATAGCACACCCTCGATTTTCAAATCATGGTTCAAATGCTTTTGGACGAGGCGGACCGTATTCAATAGTTGACTCAACCCCTCCAATGCATAATATTCACATTGTACCGGAATCAAAACTGCATCGGCGGCCGTTAAGGCATTAAGCGTAAGCAAACCCAATGATGGAGGGCAGTCAATCACAATGTAATCGTATTGGCCCTGCACCTCTTCTAATGCCCTTTTTAATCGGACTTCCCTTGAGATGGTTGGAACAAGCTCAATTTCCGCACCTGCAAGTTGAATTGTCGCAGGTATGGCATATAGGTTTTCCACCTTTGTTTCCATGATGACGGTACTGGCCTCGACATCATCAACCAATACATCATAAATACATTGTTCCACATCCGCTTTATCAATACCTGCACCGCTTGTCGCATTCCCCTGCGGGTCAATATCGACCATTAAGACTTTCTGTCCTATGTATGCAAGACAAGCACTTAAACTGACAGAAGTTGTCGTTTTTCCAACACCGCCCTTTTGATTGGCAATGGCGAGAATCTTACCCACGAATTCACCCGCTTTCAACTATCTTCATCACGCTTTTATCTATTGATTTTTACCCTAAATCCATTTATTTCTTTCTATTTTATCATGAATGTTACTGGAAGAAATCGTTTTCTTAAATTCCTCTTAAAATTTGAAATGTATCTAAAAGCATAAAAAATCCGGGAAAAGTTGAATGTTTTTAAGGGCGAAATACCAGTTTTGGCGCGAAAAAAAGCTTGGTAATCGAAGACTACCAAGCGGGTAAGGATAAGGAATCAAGTTTTTTTCTTGGGTATTTTAATCGTGAACTGATAATACTCCTCGAATTCTTCTTCCTCTGCATCCAAGTTTATTCCATTGTCTGTAACCATATTGAGTGATTGGCGTATGGTATTCACGGCAATCCTCATGTCTTTACTAAACGCTTTTCGCTTAGGTTTCGGCTTCTGCACAGTACCCGTCAAGAGCTTGACGACCTGCTCTTCGGTCTGTTTGACGTTTAACCCTTTTTCGATGATTTCCAAAAGCAGTTTAAGCTGCTTTTCAGGACTCTTCAACGGTATCAACGAGCGGGCATGGCGTTCCGTAATTTGCTTTTGAAGAAGTGCATCCTGAACCTCCTGGGGCAGCTTAAGCAGCCGAAGCTTATTCGCCACGGTAGATTGACCTATTCCCAGTCTTTGTGCCAGAGCTTCTTGTGTTAAACTATGCAGTTCCAATAGTTTTCCATAAGCCAAAGCTTCTTCAATCGGTGTCAGTTCTTCACGCTGAAGATTTTCTATCAGCGCAACGGAAGCCGTTTCTGTATCGGTGAAATCTTTGATTATAGCGGGTGCCAATTCCCAGCCAAGCTTTTGCATGGCTCGGAAACGACGCTCACCTGCAATGATTTCATACTTTCCCTGACCATAAGCCCTTACTACAATTGGTTGAATGATCCCATGTGTATGGATCGTTTGAGCCAATTCGGCAATTTTATCGTCATTAAAAACGGTCCTTGGTTGAAATCGATTAGGCACAATATCAGAAATGGAAATTTTTCTTATCTCTTCATTATTATTGCTAGGTGTCTCCATCTCTAGTTGCTCTTCTTCTTTTTCGCCAAACCCAAAGAACCGCGAAAAAGGATGCTTCATCTTCCTACACCACCTTTTAAAACTCCCAAATAACATATTCTCTATTTAAAGGACAAGTCCTGCATACATTTCCCGACATGGTTATACATATGGCCCTTCACGGTAAAAAACATGTCGACTGGCGCCATCAAGGCAATAATTAGGAATGGACGGCCAGTTATTATAAATATCGGCCGGCTTTCACAAAATTATTTCCCTGAATCAGCCAGCACAGGGCACAAGTTTTGACATGTACCGAAAATGCCTTCTTGTTGCAGTATCGAGTGAAAATAATAAGGTCATACATTTATAGTAAAAGAAAATAAGGGCAAGTACCAGCCATATATATTTGAATCATCTACGCTTACTATGAATACTTACTCATCGTACAGATGTTATTCAATAGGCTGCTTGTTCGGTGTCCCTGGTTTTCTCGGGTATTTTTTAGGAGTCTTCTTCACTTTTTTTACAGTAATGATGTTTCTTTCGCTATTTTCCTCTGGCAATGTGAAAGGATGAATTTCTTCAATTTTTCCGCCTAACGTAAAAATGGCCTTCTTCCCTGTGTCCATTTCATCTTGTGCACTAGCCGCTTTCATGGCAATGAACGTCCCATCCAGTTTAACGAGCGGCAAACATAGTTCACTTAAAACGGACATCCTGGCTACTGCCCTTGCCATGACAATATCATAGGATTCGCGATGCTCCTGTTTTTGGGCGAAGGTTTCCGCCCGGTCATGATAGAAGGAAACTCCCTTTAATTGCAAGGAATCCGCAAGGTGATTCAAAAAAGAAATTCGCTTATTCAAGGAATCCACAATCGAGACGTGGATATCAGGGAAACAAATCTTCAATGGAATACTCGGAAATCCAGCTCCAGCCCCAACATCGCAAATTCGATATGATTTGTTAAAGTCAAAATAGAAGGCTGCACTGATTGAATCATAAAAATGCTTAAGATAAACTTCTTCTTTATCAGTGATGGCTGTTAAGTTCATCTTTTCGTTCCATTCCACCAATAATCGATAATAAGTGTCAAACTGATCAAGCTGTCGAGGAGAAAGCTCGACCCCTTTCTCCAGCAGTGCTTGTTGGAACTGTTCAATATTCATGTCTTTTCAATCCTTTTCGGGTATTTCCATTACTGAGATACTCTGGCAATCTTTCCTTGTTCCAAATAAACAAGCAAAATGGAAACATCAGCGGGATTCACACCGGAAATTCTTGAAGCCTGAGCCACTGATAGCGGGTGGACCTGCTTTAATTTTTGACGTGCTTCCGTTGCAAGTCCAGAAATTGCATCATAATCGATATTCTCTGGAATCTTTTTATTCTCCATTTTTTTCAGGCGATCGACTTGCTGCAAGGATTTTTCGATATATCCTTCATACTTGATCTGGATTTCGACCTGTTCCGTCACTTCATCGCTCAGTTCGACATCACTTGGCGCCAACTTCTGAATATGGGAATAATCCATTTCAGGCCGTTTCAATAAATCGGAGGCCCGGATTCCATCCTTTAACTCACTGCCGCCACTTGCAGTAATGACTTCTTGTACCTCTTTGGTCGGTTTGATGAAGTTTGATTTCAGTCGTTCCTTTTCCATTTCAACCGCTTCTTTTTTCATAAGGAATCGATTGTAGCGTTCTTCTTTGATCATTCCGATATTGAATCCAATTTCCGTTAAGCGTAAATCGGCATTATCATGACGCAATAATAAACGATATTCTGCACGTGAAGTCAGCAATCGGTATGGTTCATTCGTGCCTTTCGTTACAAGGTCATCAATGAGAACACCAATATAGGCATCCGAACGGCTTAAAATAAGTTCTTCTTTCCCCATTGCATTCAATCCTGCATTAATACCGGCCATTAATCCTTGTCCTGCCGCTTCCTCATAGCCGGATGTCCCGTTAATCTGGCCAGCAGTATAAAGATTTTTGATTTTCTTCGTTTCAAGTGTAGGCCATAGCTGGGTAGGAACGATGGCATCATATTCAATTGCATATCCAGCACGCATCATTTCCGCCTTTTCAAGTCCTGGAATTGTTTGCAGGATTTTCACTTGTACATCTTCAGGCAGGCTTGTAGATAAACCTTGCACATAAACTTCCTTTGTATTGCGACCTTCAGGTTCCAGGAATATTTGATGCCTTGGTTTATCATTAAAACGGACGACTTTATCTTCAATCGATGGACAATAACGCGGCCCAGTTCCTTTAATCATTCCCGAATACATTGGTGAACGGTGTAGATTCTCATCAATGAGCTGATGTGTCCCCTCATTCGTATACGTTAACCAGCATGGCAATTGATCCGTTATGAACTTTGTCGTTTCATAAGAAAATGCACGCGGCACTTCATCGCCAGGCTGAATTTCCGTTTTGCTGTAATCTATGGAAGAACTATTCACGCGTGGCGGCGTTCCTGTTTTAAAACGGACCAAATCAAATCCTAACTGCTCCAAATGTTCAGAAAGCCTGATGGAAGGCTGCTGATTATTAGGGCCGCTTGAATACTTCAGTTCCCCTAAAATGATTTCACCGCGTAAATATGTTCCAGTCGTGATTACGACAGTCTTCGCACGGTACACCGCGCCTGTTTTAGTGATGACACCCGTGCATACGTTGTTTTCAACAATTAATTCCTCTACCATTCCTTGAATCAATGTTAAATTTTCTTGGTCTTCTATCGTCTTTTTCATTTCTTGTTGATAGAGAAATTTATCTGCCTGCGCCCGTAATGCACGAACAGCCGGACCTTTGGCCGTATTGAGCATTCTCATTTGAATATGGGTCTTGTCGATATTTTTTCCCATTTCTCCGCCTAAAGCGTCAATTTCCCTAACGACTATCCCTTTTGCCGGCCCACCAACGGAGGGATTGCATGGCATGAAGGCGACCATATCCAAGTTAATGGTGATCATCAACGTTTTAGCTCCGACTCTTGCCGATGCAAGGCCTGCCTCACTGCCAGCATGACCGGCACCAATAACAATGACATCATAGTTACCTGCTTCGTACTGCATATCCATTTCCTCCTTTTACGTTTATTTTCCTAAACAAAATTGAGAGAACAATTGGTTGATCAAATTATCCTGCACGCTTTCGCCAATGATTTCTCCAAGTAGCTCCCATGCTTTCGTGAAATCGATTTGAACCAAATCAACCGGTGTACCCATTTCAATAGCATCGATTGCATCTTCGATAGATTGTAATGCCTGTCCCAGCAAAGCTATATGCCTGGCATTGGAAACATAGGTCAGGTCTCCCGTTTCTAAAGAACCCTCGAAAAATAAAGAAGCGATGGCTTCTTCCAATTCATCGACCCCTCGATCCTCCAGTAATGAAGTCGTAACAACTTTATGGGATGCCGCCTTTTCCTTTACCTCTGACATATCGATTTTTTGTGGAAGGTCGGTTTTATTGATGATAACGATGACATCCATACCCTCAACCGCTTGAAATAGTTTCTCATCTTCAGTAGTGAAATCATCGGAATAATTCAATACAAGCAATATTAAATCAGCCTCTTTTAATACTGCACGGGACCGCTCAACTCCAATACGTTCGACGATATCCTCCGTTTCGCGAATTCCTGCCGTATCGACAAGTTTAAGCGGTACACCGCGAACATTGACATACTCTTCGATTACGTCACGTGTTGTACCCGGAATATCAGTGACGATCGCTTTATTTTCATGAACTAAGCTGTTAAGCAAAGAAGATTTCCCGACATTAGGACGCCCTATGATAACGGTCGCAAGCCCATCCCGGAGTATTTTACCCTGTTGGGCCGTGTGAAGCAGTTTCTCTATTTCATTCTTCACATAACTGCCCTTTTCCAAAAATAAACGATGCGTCATTTCCTCGACATCATCATATTCCGGATAATCTATATTTACCTCGACTTGAGCGAGGGTCTGTAAAATTTCTTGACGCAGGTTTTGGATTAATTTCGAAAGCCTGCCTTCCATTTGACCTAATGCAACATTCATGGCTTTATCCGTTTTAGCCCGGATTAAATCCATAACGGCCTCAGCTTGAGAGAGGTCGATCCTGCCATTCAAAAAAGCCCGTTTCGTAAATTCACCAGGTTCCGCTAAACGAGCACCTTGTGAAAGAATAAGCTGCAATACCCGATTGACCGAAACGATACCACCATGACAATTTATTTCAACTACATCTTCTCTTGTAAATGTCTTAGGACCCATCATGACCGAAACCATGACTTCCTCTATGATTTCACCTGTTTTGGGCTGGATAAGGTGGCCATAATGAATCGTATGTGATTTCACTCCAAGCAATCCTTTTCCACCTGGTCCCTTAAAGATCGTATCGGCTATTTCTATGGCCTCATCACCGCTGATTCTAACGATGGCGATTGCCCCTTCCCCTAAGGGAGTAGAGATAGCGGTGATTGTATCGAATTCCATGCTTTCACCTCTTATATATTGATGGTTCTATTTTTTTCTATTATAAAATCGTCGAATCCCTAAATTACTACAATACCACAGTATATTCATGAAAAAAAGTAGATACTCCTCCCCTATAAGAGTTATCCACATGCAATTAATCCATATTCTGTAACATCTATTCTAACTTATCCACATGTGAATAACAAATGTCGCCCACGTTCCTTTCTTCCCTTCCCTTTACGAATCAAGAGAATATAAAAAGAAATTTGTCAGTTATTGTTGAATGGTTACTTTGAAAAAAAATTCGACACACAACGGTTTCATGGCCTAAAAAAAGAACCCCTGCTTAAAAGCAGAAGGTTCATTTAACTGGAGTAATGACCAAGTGGCGATATGGCTCAGTCCCACTTGAAGTTGTTTTTATTTTTGGATAATCCAAGAGGGCATTATGGATGACCTTACGTTCATAGGATGGCATCGGCTCGAGTGAAACAGCTTTACCTGTTTTCATGGCTTTATTTGCCATTCTTTCAGCCAACTGGATTAAAGTGTCATTGCGGCGATTCCGATAATCTTCTGCATCTACAGTAATATTCAAAAACTGCTTCGAATACCGATTTGCAACAAGCTGCGCTAAATACTGAAGTGAATTTAGTGTTTGACCCCTTTTTCCAATCAATAATGCAATTTTATCACCTGATAAATGGAATGTTACGTTCTTCCCTTTACGGGTGACATCAATTTGTGCATCGACTCCCATTTCCACGCTGACATTCTTCAAAAACCCAAGTGTCTCTTCAATGGGATCTGCAGGCAATGTCACATGGACAATGGCCTTCCTTGCACCAAATAAACCAAAAAATCCTTTTTTGCCCTCATCTTCTATTTCAATCTCCACGCGATCTTTAGTGCTGTTCAGTTGAGCTAAAGCTAAATTTACTGCTTCTTCGACAGATTGTCCTGTAGCAGTTACCTTTTTCACTTTTTCTTTGCCCCTCCCGCGTTTTCCGCAGCTGCTTTTCTAAGATCCGGACCTTTGATGAAATATGTTTGAACGATACCAAAAAGGTTACCAACTACCCAGTAAAGAGAAAGAGCAGCGGGGAAATTAATAGCAAAAACAACAATCATGATTGGCATGATGTAAAGCATCATCGTCATTTGTGCCGCCATTTGTGGATTGGAGTTCATTCCAGCCATGGACATTTTTTGCTGAATAAAAGTCGTGATACCTGCAACGACCGGTAAAATATAATAAGGATCCGGGGAACCTAAATCAAACCAAAGAAAACTATGTAAAGCAATTTCTTCCGTACGGCTGATTGCATGGTAAAATCCGATCAAAATCGGCATTTGCACCAATATCGGCAAACATCCCGCCAATGGATTCACATTATATTTTGAAAATAGAGCCATTGTTTCTTGCTGTAGTTTTTGTTGTGTGGCAGCATCTTTTGAGCTGTATTTTGCTTGAAGTTCCTTCATTTCAGGCTGAATGGCCTGCATTGCTTTCGAGCTTTTCACCTGTTTGATCATTAATGGAAGTAATGCTAAACGAATGATAAGTGTAACACCGATGATTCCCAAACCATAGTTCTCGCCAAATGCTTCAGAAAGCCAAATGATCAGGGCTGATAATGGATAGACAATGTATGAATTCCAAAAACCTTCACTCTCCGCAGTAATAGGTTCTTTAATTTCCGTACACCCTGCTAACAACATCATTATCGAGGCTAGTCCAATAATGAGTAATATTCGTTTTTTCAACCGTAATTTCCTCCTAACTGCAATCAATCTTTTTTGAAACAATTGTGAACTGTTTATTAGAAGATTTCAAGGAAAAGTAATCCACTTTTTCCAGTTTACAATCGGAAATTTCTATGTCATCTTTCTCAAGTAACCACATGATTCGAGGAGTGCTTATTCGATATAAGGGGACTTTATTGTTTTTTCTTTTTAAAGTTTAATGATTTAGAACGTTTCAGGACATGGATCAAGCTGCTTTTCACCTGGAAAAAGTCCATCTCCGCCGCTGGTTTTCGAGCAATCACAATATAATCCTTACCCTCTTCTATATCTTCTTTCAATTCCAAAAACGCTTGCCGTATGTATCTTTTGATTTGGTTCCTAACAACGGCGTTCCCGATTTTTTTACTGACTGAAAGGCCGATCCGAAAATAATCCTGACCCGGCTTTTCAAGGACATAGACAACGAATTGCCGATTAGCAGAAGATTCACCTTTTTTAAACACAAGCTGAAATTCATCCTCTTTCTTAATCCTTAACTTTTTTTTCATTTTTACACCTTCATTACATGAATTGAGTCTCAGTAAATCCCTTATTTTGCGAAAAAAGACCACTGAGACTTTTCAGTGGTCTATGCAGATAATACTTTTCTGCCCTTACGGCGACGTGCAGCGATTACTCTACGTCCGTTTTTCGTGCTCATACGTGCACGGAAACCGTGAACTTTACTATGTTTGCGGTTATTCGGTTGATAAGTTCTTTTCATTATATGACACCTCCCTGAGGAATAACAGTTAAAGACAGTCTTTACAATTATATAGATGGAGGTTTCTACTTGTCAACCTCATCCATAAAAATATTTCAATTTTAATGCTCAATGTCCAGTAGGCCTTTTTTTACTACCTAGCCTATTGTAAATGATTTTGCTCCGAACTGATATAGAAATTTTTGGGGAAAGGGAAATTTCCATCATTTATCCCTGAGCACAAATATGAGATTCGCAATGAATCGTCCCTTGATCGACATGAGATTCGACAAATAATAAGTATGAACCTGAATCACTTTCGATCTGTCTCATGCAGGCCTTCCGGCTTGAACAACTTGGTTCAGGTTAAATTAATTCGAGCCTATAATCATGGTCTGTGGATAAAATTCGACATGTTTTTTTCTATCCACAAACCATTTTATAGACTTTTGCACATAACAATGGCCTGTGGAAAAGTTTTTCCCACAAGCTCGGTAAGTTGTGGATAAAGTTTTCTAACCCATTGCAAGACGCCTGAATTTCTGATATTATATTTGTGTTTTCACTCTGAATAACTTTATCAACAGGGAACGTTTATCCACAGACTGTGCATAACTTGTGGATAGTTTATTCGACCTGTGTATATTAATCTGTCCACAGATGGTGGATATTGTCGAAAACCCTTTTTTCTTCTTTATTATATAATTCTTAAAATACCTGTTGATGAATAAACATTCAAATCTGCACCGGCTCACCAGATGTAGTCTGTACAAAGGTTGTACAGCGCAAGATATAGTTTTTAGGCACTTGACATTAAACAACACAAAATCCCTTATACAGCTCACCGAACCTTTGCTGTCAAAATTAATATAAAGACGGCAATCGATGAGTTTATTTGTGCCTATACATTTAGATACAATTATTAAAAATTTTTTGCAAAGGAGGGATAAGT